>JAYVBN010000216.1:0-5102 GCA_043750455.1 Bacteroidia bacterium
TGTACACTTTTCCCCTCAGGCATTTCAGTCCAATCAAACTCATCTTCATCATCTATTAATGCAACTACTTCTGTATCGTGCATCATTGCACTATTTGGCTTTGGGCCATTTAACCAAATAATGGTACCCACAGGTATTACCTGATCACTTTCAAACCCATTAAACTTTTTAAGTTTCTTGAGTTGCATACCCGTACGCTGACTTATGTACCACAAATCTTCGGCTACTACAACCTTATAAAATTCGTTTTGTGATTTTGATTTCTTTTTTTCAATAAAGTAATATGAACCAATCCCCGGGGTATGATCAATTGAGATATCGTTATACTTTAAAAAAGAAGAGAGTTCAACATTAGCCCGATCAGCAAGAGCCGACACCGATTCACGATTGATGGCCATGATAACAAGAGCACCATTTATTCTCACTTCATCTGGCTTTATCCGAACCGGTTCCATTTTTGAAATACCAGGATCAGCCATCTTTTGCTCAGTTTTAGAAATAGTAGCCGCTGTCAATGTCAGCTTTGAGAAATCGTCAAACTCGCCCGCTGGGATAAGTACGGTGTAAAATTTATTTGGTGGGATCATACCTTTTCTTACCCACTTATTAAATTCCATTAGTTTCACTTCATCTACCGAAACTTCGCCAGCAATTTCATGAAGCGATCTGCCCGATTGTATTTCAAATGGGATCACTTTTACCTGAGCTTCTCCATGAATTGAATTTTCAAAAGCTACTTTATGAGCGAGGTATTTTTTAACATACCAATACGTTTCACTTGTGACTTCCATGTGCTTGGCTCCATTGTGTTGGTCACCCACTGCACGCTGCACTCCACCTGCACCCATCTGATATGATTGCAACGCATACAACCAATTATTAAACATGTAATTGTTTTGCTTTATATACTTGGCTGCTGCACGGGTAGATGAAATCAGATTCATGCGTTCATCAACATCCTTATCCATTTGCAATCCCATTTCCATGGCAGTAAAATCTTTGAACTGCCAAAAGCCAACTGCATTTGTAACAGAAACGGCATCACTGATTAATGAACTTTCCTGCAGGGCCAAAAATTTAAAATCATCTGGCAGGCGCTCTTCCGCAAAAATTTTCTCGATTATCGGAAAGTACGTTTTGGCGCGTTCTACTTTGATACCAAAATAATGAGGATGCTTGGTAAGGGCATCAACATCCTTTTGAATTTCTCGTCTGGCATCGTCACGTATGGTGAGCGTGATGCCGGCAAACTGCATCTTATGTGGCACTTCAGTGGCCTGACCATATGAGGCAGCAGCTCTGATAAACAATAGCGCAACTGCAAAAAGTCTCATTCTATCGCAAAGGTATAAAAAATACAAATGCGTGCTACAACTTCCTTATCATCAATATGCCATCGCGAATAGGAACCAGCACGTTCTCAACCCTAGAGTCGGCCTGAACTTTCTTATTAAATTCTAAAATGGCTCGAGTATCCTTGTCCGGTTTAGCATCCAGTACTTTTCCGCTCCACAATACATTATCTGCCATCAGATAACCCCCGGCCGAAACTTTATCGATCACCAGATCGAAGTAATTCGAATAGTTTTCTTTGTCAGCATCGATAAAGACGAGATCGAAATTTACTTGCAAATCGGGAAGTATTCTTAACGCATTTCCAATTCTGTAATCGATCACGTTTTCAAGTCCTGCTTTAATAAAGTAGCCGCGGGCCTTACTTTCCAATTCCTCATTTACGTCTAATGTTATCAATTGACCACCCAGTGACAACCCTTCGGCAAGGCAGATTGCTGAATAACCAGTGTATGTTCCTATCTCTAAAATTCTTTTGGGCTTTACCATTCTGCTAATCATGGACAGGAACCTTCCCTGCAAATGCCCTGAGAGCATTCGAGGCATCATCACATTCGCACGTGTACTACGGCTTATTTCTTTTAGCAGATCTGATTCCGGAGAAGTGTGATCTGCCGAATATTCCGAAAGTCGAGGATCAATGAATTCCATTCGCTTTATTTCGGCTCCATTATAAGATAACTAAGCTTATCTTCATCAAACATTTCATTTGATAATTCTTGTAATCTTAAAGCGCTCGTATTCTTAACCCGCTCGAACATTTCTTCCAGTCTTGTCACTTTTCCAAGATCAAGCAGGTTTCGAGCCATCATGATCATAAAGTTGATGTTACTTTCTTCGGCCATTGCAATTTGCCCTAGCAATTGCTCTTTTGCTGCAGCCAATTGCTTAACGCCCATGGGTTGGTCGCGCATTTTCTGTAGTTCCTTTTTCACCAGTTCAATACTTTTCTTCATTTGAGCAGGTTCTGTTCCAAACGAAATTAGAAACAAACCTGTGTCAGTAAATGGAACAAACTGTGCCCCGATGGAATACACAAATCCATGTTTCTCGCGCAAGGCCATGTTCAATCGGGAGTTCATTCCACCACCTCCCAAAATATTGGTGAGCATATAAAAAGTCCCGCGCTTCTGGTCCGAAAGCTTATACGAAGTTCTTCCAATAGCACAACGAGCTTGCTTCACATCTCTATTCAGGACAACTTCAGTTGGCGTATAGCCCGAAAAATTCTTTCTCACTTTTCTGGATACTACTCTGGGCACAGGGCCTAAATATTTTTCCGCCAATTTTACCACCTGGTCCATCGAAACATTTCCAACACAACTGAAAATTATCTTGCGTGTATCCAAATGATCTTTGACAAACTCCCGAAAATCTTTTCTTTTAAAATTCTTCACGGTTTTTTCGCTGCCCAAAATATTCATACCCAGGGAGTGTCCCTTAAAAATGACGTTGTCAAATTCATCCTGCAAAGAATCTTCGGGGTCGTCATAATACATCGACATTTCTTCCAGAATAACATGACGCTCCTTATCAATCTGGTTAGAAGGAAACATAGAATGAAAAGTAATGTCTGCGAGAAGTTCGAAAGCCCGTTCGAAATATTCATCACGAATGGAGGAGTAAAAAAGAATTTTTTCTTTATCCGTAAAGGCATTTAACTCTCCGCCAAGGGAATCCAAGCGGTTAAGAATATGGAAGGCGTTTCTTTTTCGAGTGCCCTTAAATGCCATGTGTTCCCAGAAATGGGCAATACCCTGATTTTTAGGTGTCTCATCGCGGCTCCCAATATCCAGCATGATGCCACAATGCACAATCTTGGTAGTTGTAATCTTGTTGTGAACCACCCTGATTCCATTCTTAAGCGTATAAATCTCGTAATCTCTCATAGTCGGACATCAAAATTAAGGATTTAACTTATTAACTAGGCATTCGAAAATTAGGCATCAGGCATTAAAGAAAGAACAAATGCATTTTGCCCTAATGCCTAAATTGTTTCACTGCCGCACAAGAATGACCGCAGGCGGGCAACAACTTGTCTGATGTTAACTTAATTTACTAAAATAGTGGGCAAATCAGTTGGCACAACTCTTGTAAACTATGGAAATTATGGAAACACAAAAAGTAAAAACCTGTTTCACTATCACGTTCACTAATGATCAATATCACCACGCCAAAGCCTACGTGGACGATATGAAAAAACACAAAGCCCGCGTTTATTGGAGAGGCAAGGAAGGTAAGACCGATGATGAACTAGTAGTGGAGCAAATCGCCCATCGCATCTTATCCGGATTTTACAATACCGATGCCTTCAATGCCAGCCGGCATATTGTGAGGATGGACAGCATGACCACCACATAATTTCCTCAAGGTTTTCCTGAGTTTTTGTAGCACTTGCATGTGACAAGTATCACCTAATTATTTTTTGTTTACCGTGCCCAGAGTTGTAAACTTACAAGCTATTGTAAGCGTTTTATAACTATGGATTTTGTCAAGACTACAATTGATGTATTTGGCTTTCAGCTAATGGAACCCATGACTGCTGCTACTGATCTTTTAGTTTCAGCAGTTTGTCTATATGCCTTCTTCAAAATACGGGATTCGAAAAACAAACTACCTTCTGTATTGCTACTAAAGTATTACTTCCTAACGTTGGCCATCTCCACAGCATACGGGGGCATCATTGGCCACGCACTCCAACATGTTTTAAGTTTCGGCTGGAAGGTGCCCGGATGGTTCATCAGTATGATTTCTATTGCCCTGATTGAACGAGCTTCCATTCTTCATGCGCAACCAATTCTCCGCCCGGGACTTGGTAGGTTTTTTGCCATCTTAAATATTATAGAACTGATTACACTTATTTCTGTTGTTTCGATCACTTTAGATTTCTTTTTTGTAGAGGCACATGCTGCCTATGGATTGCTACTAATCGTTTCCTCGTTTGAGTTGTTCATTTATCTAAAAACAAAAAATGAAGGAAGCAGGTTATTGCTAATTGCTGTTGCTATTTCAGCGTTGGCAGCCACGGTTCATTTAACAAAGTTTACCATTCATATTTGGTTCAATCACCTTGACCTAAGTCATGTGCTAATGGCGGTGGCTGCTTACGTATTTTACCTTGGAGCGATAAAAATAAAGGGATACTACATTTAATATTATCACTACACTCTCTCTAACACTTTCTTAATCAGCGCTTCAACTATCTTATTTGGATTTTTTGAGAATTTGTTTTTGATGCGATTGGCAATAATGGCATTGACACTAACTGCATCGTGCCCTAACAGGCGCGCCATCGCATAGTATCCGGAGGTTTCCATTTCAAAATTAGAAAGCCAGAATTCTCCTTTGTGATAATAATTTAGATCCTCCAGCAACTTTGGAAATCGTAAAGGCAATCGTAATTCTCTTGCTTGCGGTGCATAAAAACCAGGGCATGTTACGGTATTGCCCTGCATCATATCAAATCCAATTTGCTCGCGTAGCGAATTTGATCCACGCACAACATAAGGCATAAATGGAAGACCCGTTTTGCGATGAAGATCGTGGGCAACAGCTGCTTCAAAATCATCCATCGGAAGGTCATAAAAATTCATGAGGTTATCCAGTCCTACTGCATAGTCAGATGCCAGGTGGGTGCCTACCGGAATATCCTCCTGCAAAGCCCCGGAGGTTCCTATCCGAATTAATTTAATTTTTCTTTTTCGTTGCTTGGGGTCTCGTGTCTTCAAATAAATATTCACCAAGGCATC
>JAYVBN010000217.1:0-25508 GCA_043750455.1 Bacteroidia bacterium
CCGTTTTTTCCATCATAATTCCAAGACACGATCCGATGGCAACCAGAAAACCAATCTGCGAAAGCAATGAGCCAAAGCCAGATTGCATTGACATCAAAATATCCGAGAATGATTTTCCAGCAATGAGCCCAAATACAATTGATGCCAGGAGCAATGAAAAGAAAGCGTGAAGATTAAGATAGCGGCTGATCAGGATCATGCCTGAAATGGAAATAACTAATGCTACTGCAATCTGAGTCATCAATCCTTTTTCTAATGGTCTTTGTTTAATTCTCTAAGCATCTGTTCTTTATTCGAACGGATAATTTTTATCAGTTGTCCATTTTCAAACATAACTGCAAATTCAAACCAATGATCTTTCAAGCTTGTGTAAAATTCGAAGACACCCGTAAAATCTTTTAGCTGAACCCATTCTTGATCACCAAACTCAGGTGATAGGTCAGTATGAAAAATAATGCCTTCAACGGTGATTTTATAAACCGAAAGCAAACACTCAAAATCTTTGGTCTGGAAATCGAGAGATTCCTCTTTTGATAAAAGATCGTATTCTTCCTGATTAATTGGAAGTTGGGACAAATTGACTTTTACGTGATCAAACATTCCCATAGTTGCCTTCATTAATGACTAGACAAAAATTATGAAATACTCCGCTCTTGCGATAATTCGATGATCTTTAGAATAAAATATCTTGCACTGACACAATTGGGATGTGAGGCTGCCCTTAGAATGGAAAACTCATTCTTGTCGATCATTTGATTTGCAAGAATTACTTTTGTTCCTATTCCCCTTCCAATTTTCGCAATGCGTAGTGTGCGGATTTTCTCAAATGGATTTACAATCGCTTCTGGATATTCAATTTTAAAGTCACCGTCTTTCAAGAATGTTCTCATGGCTTCTTCATCGGCAAGAAACCAAGCCTCAATTTCTTTGACACTTACAGTTACAACATGATTGTCAAGTGGCGCGACCCTGTTTTTTGTTAGAGTAATACATTGATCTTTATCCAGATCTGTTAGAATTATAATTATAGTTGCTCCTTTGCTTTTCAGAATTTGGGAATAAGGCTCAATATTATGAGGCAAGAGATTTCCGTTGCCAGTAGCATCAACTACTTCTTTGACAAAGTCAAGGCCTAGGGAAAGCAAGTATTCTTGGAATTGACGTGATTCGAGAATGATTTTCTCAGTTGCCCCTTCTCCGATGAACCCTAATTTCACCATGGAATACCACCGCCTAGTGAATTGGTTAATAAGGCCTCATCCATCTTTAGGCCATGAAGATCCATTCCGTTGATCTGTTTGGTTTGAGTCATTCCATTTACCTTGTCAACCAAAATGATTTCTTCTGGATGAAGCTCGGATACAAGAGTTTGCGAATGCGTATTGAGCCAGATGTAATGACCTTGTTCTCGGCACTTATTTCGTATAATGGTTACTAACTCCCGAACTACTTTTGGATTCAAACCATTCTCTGGTTCTTCAATGCACAAAAACTGTGGTTTATCGCTTTGATAGATGGCTGCAAGTATTGCTAAGATGTTGAAAGTTCCATCAGAAATTAACCGTTTAGTAAGTGGTTTTCTAAGACTCTTTTCATAGACCAATAAATTATCAGTACCGCTAAATTCTTCAGATACAACTTGAACTTCAAAAAAGCCAGGTATGAGTAATTCAAGTATTTCTATAATTTCATCTTTAATTTCTTGGTTTTGGAAAATCCGTTTTAAAACCTTTTCTAAATTTGAAGCATCAGGTGTTAATTGAGAATCATCCAAGGTGTTTCTTTTTAGTAATGATGTTTTACCAACAAAGAGTCTTGTGAAGTTGGTTAATTGTTTATATTCTGGACTTAGGATATGTTTTTTCACAGATTCACTTGGAGGGAATTCTTTATGAAAAAAGATACCGTAATCAATGAAGTTATAGTCGAACGATGAATGTTTAGTATGGGGCGAAAGTATTAAAGAGACTTCAGGTTTAATTTCTCCTAAATCAATATTAAAGATTATAGAATTTTTACCTGATAAAAGATTTTGATTCACGATGTCATTTATATTCCCAAAATATTTAACTACTTCATCAGGATTTGTTGTATTACAGTAATTTAAAAATTCCAAAGCCTCAAAAATATTACTTTTGCCAGCTCCGTTAGCTCCAACAAAAACGCTGAATGGATTGGGTGAATCCAAAACTATTTCGCCTATAGATTTATAACCTCTTATCTTTAGTTGCTTAATGTTCATATTTCAAAATTAGTGAATTAAGAACAGTTTTTAGACTGCATCACCTGAAAGAATAGTAAGGGAACGACTCTCCAACCTTGAATTCATTTTTCTCTAAAGGCAGTTCAAGAAATCCGTCAACCTCTTTGAGATTGGCAAAATCGCCAGAGCCACCTCCCGCATCGGGGTAGGCCATTAATTTGCCTCCTTCATTTTTTATTTTGACTTGAAGGAAATAAGTGAGTTGAGGTTTGAAGATGAAGTCTTTCGCCAATATGGCTTGTGAAGTTGAGGGTTTAGCCCCAAGACTTTTCATCAACCACGGTTTGACGTACCGATAGAAGCACATATAAGTAGAAACGGGATTTCCAGGTAATGCAAAAATGGTGTGCTTGTCTGAAACTCCAAACCAAAATGGCTTGCCTGGTTTTTGACTCACTTGATGAAAAAGTTTTTGTACGCCCAATGATTCGAGTACTTCAGGAACAAAGTCAAATTTACCTTTTGAAACGCCACCTGATAAGATGATCAGTTGATGGTCTTTAAAGATTTTGGCTAAATTATTTTGGAGCAACTCATGTGAATCCGGTAGATGATACTTGTTCGAGGCACAACCCAATTCCAGTAGGGCAGCCTGAAGTGCAGTATCGTTCGATCTTCTTATTTGATGTGGTAGCGGAGTTTGATTGATTGCTACCAGCTCGTCACCTGTTGAAATGATAGCAGTTTTAGGGAAACTATAAACGCTGACTTTGCTTTTCCCCACTGACGCCAAGAGTGCAACCTCGGCAGGAGAAATTTTTAATCCAGGTGAAAGTAATTGCTGATTTTGTTTCGAGTCCTGACTTTGCGGATGGATATTTTGTCCAGATAATATTTCGCCTATTAAAATGGTAGCCTTATTGTTTGTGATCTCAATGTCTTCGTAGCGAACAACAGCATCCGTTTCTTCCGGTAACATGGCGCCTGTCATCACTTCAATGCAAGATTCAGAATTATTTAATTTTGACTGGGGCATTCCGGCTGCCTGCGTGCCTTCTATTTCAAATTCTGACCGGCCATTTTGAAATGCTTTTGCTGAGATGGCAATTCCATCCATGGATACGCGGTTAAAAGGAGGAAAGTCGCGGTCTGCGAATACTGGTTCACCCAAAATTCTCCCGACTGCATTCGTTAATTCAACTTTTTCTGTTTTGGACTTGAATAGTTGAGCAAGAATTATTGAGGTAGCTTCCTGAACGCTGATCATGTTTTGACTAAATTTGAGAAAGTAAGATAGATACTTCGGGTCAATGAAAAAACAATTTACGCACATCAGCAAAGAGGGCAACCCTCAAATGGTCAATGTGTCTGATAAGAAGGTTACTAAGCGGATCGCCAAAGCGCAGGCAATTGTATTTCTTGGAAAAGATATTCTGAGTAGGATGAAGGGTGATGAATTAATAACCAAGAAGGGACCTGTATTTCAAACAGCAATTATTGCCGGAGTGATGGGCGCGAAGAAAACCCATGAACTCATTCCATTTTGTCATCCACTTGGATTAGAAGATTGTCAAATCGCCATTACAGTTAAAAAAGAGAGAGTAATCATTAATTCAACGGCTGTAATCACGGGTAAGACAGGCGTGGAGATGGAAGCACTTACAGGAGCCTCGATTGCTGCGCTCACCATTTATGATATGTGTAAGGCATTGTCGCACAACATTATTATTGAAGAGGTGAAATTGATGGAGAAAACTGGCGGCAAAAAAGACTTTTTAAGAAAGTGAAAACCTCAGGGCTATATGGATTAGTTCTGGCTGGAGGAAGAAGCTCCAGAATGGGCAAAGACAAAGGACTTATTCAATATCGCAACAAGCCGCATCGAGAATATTTATTTGATCTGCTTGGCAAATTTTGCGACAACGTTTTCACGTCTTGCCGAAGCGAACAGGAAATAGGGTCGTCTCTTAATCCCATTTACGACAAGTTTGATTTCGAAAGCCCTTTAAACGGGATCATTTCTGCGATGGAGCAACACCCCGAAAAAAGTTGGCTCACAGTAGCAGTTGACATGCCATTGGTGGACGAGAATGTGTTGCAATTTCTAATCACAAATCGTAATAATGCAAGGGTGGCAACTTGCTTTTATGATTCAGATGGAAAATTACCCGAACCGCTGCTCACCATTTGGGAATCATCAGCCTTGAAACTTTTAAAAGACTACACGTTGAATGGAGGCGTGAGCCCCCGAGGATTTCTGGTAGGTCATGATTGTAAGAAGTTGACTTCACCAGATCCAAGAATTCATATTAACATTAATACGCCTGAAGATTTCGCGAAAGTGAAGAATCAACGGGGATAATTGACGCCTTTCTGTGAGAAACGGACAGTAAATAATAACGCTTTGTGATTAAACTTACGTGGCTGACTCTAAATTCTGAAAGACTTAATCAGAAATATTTAAATACACTTTTTAAAGACTTGGTCAGCATAAACTATTAAATGCATCTTCTTAAAATACTTTTGATCAATACGTCTAAAGGCTTCTGGATCAGTTCGTGATCTAGGGGTTTCGTCTTTAGATCACTGTCAGGCTTTCTCATTTTTTGTGAGGCTAGTTTATAAATCTACACTCAGGAAAGAGTAGGGGAGCGCGCAATGTTTAATTAAATCATTAAAAAATCTTACACCTACTTAGGATGTTGAATAATTGATGAACTTAATTTTAGCCAACATGTTAACTTTATAATGTCTATTTAAATTAGCTGGCTATGATAAACTTCAACAAGATTCAACTCCCGAACCTTCATGTAAATCCAATCAATCGCGACCTTTTTTTGGTCGTTATAATTGCTATGGTCGTGGCGTTCACCTTAGTGTTGGCTACGGGAATGATCATCAGCCAGATATAAAAAAGACCTCTCGAATTATCGAAAAGGTCTTCGGGTGTAATAAAATTCCATTCTTAATTGGAATGCACCGTCATCTGAGGTCGGGCATCGACCCATTCCTCCCCATTTTCAAATACTTCTTTCTTCCAAATCGGGACTTTGGCCTTTAACTGGTCAATTATAAATTCGCATGCTTCGAATGATTCTTTTCGGTGGGGTGCCGACACTGCCACCACCACAGCGGTTTCTCCTGGCTTAAGGGTTCCTACACGGTGGCAAACTGCGCAACCCAAAAGACCCCATCGGTGGGTAGCGGCTTCAATTATTTTTTTTATTTCAGCTACAGCCATACCTTCATAAGCTTCGTATTCAAGCCACCTTACTGTTTTGGCTTGAGCAGTGCCTCTCACATTTCCTATGAAAATGTTAACTCCACCTGCACCCAGGCTGGCCACGGCATCAATTACTTTTTGTACATCGATAGCGTTTTCAGTGATTTTAATCATAGTGGTATCAGTTTGACTAACTACAAAGAACTGGTTGAAAGTATGGAATTACCAAGACTTCTAAAAGAACACAAGCTCAAAATTTTAATTACTGCGAATAAATACTCTACCCACCGCTTACCGGAGGTATTAGTGCAATCTCATCTGACTCATTGAACTCCATTTCGTCTCCAGCGTAGTTTTGGTTAATCGCTATGAAAAGTGAGTTAAGACTTTCAAGTTTTGGATATTTTTTCGCAAGGTCATTTCGTAAATCAATCACCTTGTTGCCATTTACTTCTACCGTTAATTCTTTACTTCCCAGTATATCCCGAGCGATTCCAAATGTTTTGATTTTGCATTTCATTACTCAAAGATCGGAAATATTGAACGATCATGACTATCTTTCGTTCTAAATTGATAATGGAAGCTCCTTTACTATTCGATAACCACGGTCGGCCGATTAACTACCTTAGATTGGCGGTAACGGATCGTTGCAATTTGCGATGCTTTTATTGCATGCCGGAGGAAGGCATCAAGTACCTCCCCAAGAAAGAGCTCTTTACATTTGAAGAGATTGAACGACTTGTTGTTTTGCTGGCACAGATGGGTATTACGAAAATAAGACTTACAGGTGGCGAACCATTTGTGCGGAATGATTTAATGCAATTGATTCGCAGAATTGTAGAGATTGAAGGCATAAAGGATGTTCATATCACCACAAATGGAATTCTTACCTCCCCTCATATTGCCGAATTAAAGTCGCTCGGTATAGCATCTATTAATCTAAGTCTTGATACGTTAGATAGAGAACGTTTTAAACGCATTGCCCGTAGGGATGAGTTTGCAAAAACGTGGGAAACATTTCAACAGTTAGTGGCAAGTAACATTCCAGTGAAAATAAATGCAGTGGTTATGGAAGGCCAGAATATTGAGGACATTCTGCCAATGGTAGAACTGACTCGAAATCAAAATGTATCGATCCGGTTTATTGAAGAAATGCCATTTAATGGCGAAGGCAGTCATTATACTTCGCTAACATGGACGTACAAAAGAATATTGGAATACATTCAACAGGAGTTTCCAGACATTCAAAAAATAAAAGACGAAGAAAACTCCACCGCCTATCATTATCAGGTTCCCGGATTCAAAGGAAGGATTGGGATCATTGCGGCCTTCAGCAGAACATTCTGTGGAACGTGCAATCGCATTCGTGTGACCGCTCAAGGAGTTTTGAAAACCTGCTTGTATGATGATGGTGTTTTGAATATCAGAGACCTGATGCGATCGGGATTAGCAGATCAGCAGATCAAGGGTCAATTACAAAATGCATTTGCACAGAGGCCAAAGGATGGATTTGAAGCGGAGAAAAAAAGGAAAGTACATTCTGTTTCAGAGTCAATGTCCACAATAGGGGGATAATTGACCCTTGCAGTAATCAATTTTTAAAGTTTAGCCTATTGCTGTGACCGCGTCAAATTCATAACTTTGAACATACTTCTTTTACTATGGATATCAATGTTGAAAAGGCACTTCTGATCAAAGAACTCGAACAAGTTGAAGATGTTTCTTTGTTAAAGGCAATTAAGGCCATGTTGCACTACGGCTTGATGAATGACGGGAGGATCAGCCCTGAACAATACAATCGTGAATTAGAAGAAGCTGAAAACAAAATTGATAACGGAGAATTCTTTACGCAAGATGAAGTTGAGAAGATCGTCAAAAAATGGTAGTGAAAAAAACCTACATGATCAGCATTGAATAAGCCTGATCATGTAGGATAATCAGATAGATTGAAAATAGTCTTTACTTCGAGCTCAAATCTGCTCTGAAAGAAAGCATTTCGCCCCAAGTTCGATCCGTATATTTCTGTGCACTATCCAGGTATTCGTCAAATGCTCCCTCACCTAAGGTGGCATTAAATCTTTCAGGAAGTGGCTTCCGGAAGTTACCTTCTTTTTCTTTCCAGCCTTGCTTGTGGCGATACACGATCATGTATTGAGGTGTACCTGAAAAGTGAGCCTCGTAAACGGCCACAGTTTGACCCGATGCTTCCCAAACTTTCTTAACTTTTTTAGTGCGAGCCTCAAACTTGTTGCCTGTTGCAACTTTCGGATATACATGGGTGACAGAAATTTTATCAGTGAAATCGCCTACTTGCACTGTACTTAAATCAGCCCGATAAACCATGTAAGAAGAACCGCCCTGACCTGTAGTAAGCGGAGCAATATTTTTTTGATAATCGGCAGTGTGCTCAGCGCCTAGGGTGCCACGGGTGTCAAGTGTTGTCCAGGTATTTGGACCTTCGGTAATGGCATAGCCACCCGCATCAGGCCCTGACTGAACTTCGGACACACGCCATTTCCAATCACCGCTGTGATACTTTTGTGCGTGAGCAGCAAGCGCTTTTTCAAACTCAGCAACTTTGTCTGGCTTGGCGAAAATGCGCTCAACGGAGATCACATTTTTATCCTGGCTGAATCCGGTAACGGACATTAGCAGGAGCGCGAAATAAACAATTGGTTTTTTCATTGGGTAAGGGGTTTAGTTAAATAATTAGTAAAAGAAAATCCTAGCGAAAGAAGAACCTTTATACCCTTGCAACAACGGCCAACTTATCTGAATCAACAAAAAGAATGGTAAGTATAGAAGCCTTATGATCGTTATGTAACCTAAGAAGAATTACCGGATTAACCTAATTAACAGCGATGCTCTTTGGTAGTGATCCGAAAAAATTAGATTTTACAGACATAAGGAACCTTTTGAATGAATTGATCCATCGTTCTCAAAGTGAATATATTTCAGAGGATGCTATCGCTGCCTTGTATGTTAGGTGAATTTGACAAAGCCAAAGCCAATGCCCTTTTTGAAATAGGTTTTCAAAGGAAGAATTTTTGGACAGTAACCATGGGTTTCATAAGAGTCTATTAGGATGGGGTTTTGGATAAAACCATATTGCCTCAGTTATGGAAAAAATTGGGGCTTCTAGAGTAAATGATTATTTCTTCATTACTTATTTACTTACTATTGATTTATGTTATCCCAGATACGAATCGCATTGGCTAATCGACCATTGATCAATTGATCATTACTTTATGGAGTTCTACATCCTTCTCCTTTCCTTTTTTATTGTCGCCTTGATCTACTCATCAGTTGGCTTTGGTGGCGGTTCAAGTTACCTCGCATTGTTGGCACTTCCAGTTTTTGCTATCGCTTTTCCTGTCATTCGTTCAACGGCTTTATTCTGCAACATTGTTGTGGTGACTGGCGGAACTGTTATTTTTTATAAGGAAGGAAAACTTTCGTTTAAAGAAATCTGGCCTTATTTAATAAGCAGTATTCCTATGGCTTATGTCGGTGGTTTTTGGCCGATCAAGCAAAACACTTTTTTTATTTTGTTGGGGATAACACTACTCATCGTTCCTTTACTGTTGTGGTTTCAACCCCAGAAAACGGATGAAAGCATGAAGTCGAAAGTGCCAGAGACTAATCTATTAAAAATTAGTATGGGTGGTGCCATTGGTTTGCTCTCCGGTCTTGTAGGCATTGGTGGAGGAATTTTTCTTTCTCCGGTGCTACATTTTCTTAGGTGGTCCGATGCGAAAAGAATATCTGCTCTTGCCAGCGTGTTTATTCTGGTCAATTCAATTGGTGGTTTGGCAGGTCAGTTTAAGCGCGGCATTCCGGAATTGAAGTGGGAATTTTTAGTGCCACTCCTGTTGGCCGTATTATTGGGTGGCCAGATTGGCTCTCGGCTTGGGGCGAAAAAATTTAATCCACTTTATATTAAGAGAATTACAGCTATCGTGATCCTGATTGCTGGACTTACTGTTTTGAAAGATCACGTATGACAATCGTTGATCGGTTCACCGATCCAGAAAAAAACAACGTAAGGTTTCCGTATAACTTCCTATTTTGCGGCCTTGAAATTTCTTCGCATGAAAAAGATTAGCCTGTCCGATGCTTTACCTCATATTGTTGCCGTTGTTGTCTTTCTACTGGTAACTATTTCTTTCTTCAACCCGATCTTTTTTGATAACAAAACGATCAACCAAGGCGACATCACTCAGTTTTTATGGGGCAGCAAAGAACTTCGGGATTACCGGGCTGCAACAGGTGAGGAGGGACTGTGGTCCAACTCCATGTTTAGCGGTATGCCTGCTTATCTCGTCAACCTGGATTGGAGTGACGGTGCCGTCTCTGGAATGAAAAGAATACTCTCGCTTTTTTTACCGCACCCGATAACGAATATTTTTCTGGCGTTTGTTTGTTATTACATTTTGCTTTTAGTTTTTAAAATCAGGCCATATGTCGCAATAGCGGGGGCACTGGCATTCGGCTTGTCATCGTATATGATCATTGGCCTTTCGGCCGGACATAATGCACGCATCGGTGCAATTGCTTTTATGCCGTTGGTGATGGCGGGCATTCATCTTGTTTTTACAAATAAAAAAATAGTGGGCTTTGGTGTGACAGCCTCGGGGTTGGCTTTGCACTTGCGCGAAAACCATGCGCAGATTACATACTACTTATTAATTATTGTGGCAGCGTACGGAATAATGCAATTAGTTGCAGCCATTCGCGAAAAGCAATTAAGTGATTTTTTTAAAACAATTGGATTACTTTCCGTTGCAGCGGTTCTGGCAGCAGCTACATTCTTTGGGCCACTGTGGGCTATTACTGAATACAGCCGATACTCAACTCGTGGAAAATCAGAATTAGTTACAACCTCTGCCGATACGTTTGGTTCCGGGTTGCCAAAGAGTTACGCCTTCCAATATAGCAATGGAATATTTGAACCTATCACCATGCTGGTTCCCAATTTTTATGGAGGAAGCAGTTCTCATGCGTTCGTCAATGAGGCGGACAGTGAAACGTATAAGGCATTGACGAAATCCGGTGACCAGAAGATGGCCAATCAATTGGCGCAATATAGCACATCGTATTGGGGCGATCAGCCGCTTTCCGCTCCTTATTACGCTGGGGCGATTATCGTTTTTCTTTTTGCATTGGGAATATTAGTGGCGGATAAAAAGTATGTGTGGTGGCTTGCGTCCGTTAGTGTCATTGCTGTCATGTTGAGTTGGGGAAATAACTTTGAATCCTTCAACTACTTTCTCTTCGACTACTTGCCGGGTTACAATAAGTTCCGATCAGTCACCTTTGCAATGGTGATCATTTTCTTTTCTGTGCCGTTGCTTGGAATGTTAGGGCTGGAGCGGTTGATGCAAGAAGGTGCTACTAAAGAATTGAAACGTAAATTAATTATCGCCTTTGGCCTTACAGGAGGATTGTGTTTACTGTTTCTCCTTTTGGCCGGCATGTTTGGTTTTTCCAGGTCATTTGAAAGTCAGTTGCCTGTATGGTTTACAAAGGCATTGTATTCCGACCGCGAATCAATGATGCGTGGAGATGCCATTCGGTCGTTCTCCTTTATATTTTCAATTTTTATTTTGCTCTATTTTAATGTGGCTAAAAAGATTTCTCCTATTGGATTTTTTGCTTTTCTCTCATTTATGGTGTTTGTAGATATGGCAGTTGTGGACAGTCGCTACTTTACAAAAGACAATTATCAGCGCAAGCGCGACAGTGCAAGTATCCCGACCCTTCCATCAACACTAGAGATTTTAAAGGACAAAGAAAATTATCGGGTATTGTACCTGTTGGATTTTTACGATGCAGGTACTTCAAATTTTTTTAATTCTTTGGGCGGATATCACGGTGTGCGGCTTAAAAGGTATCAGGAGTTGTATGATTCATGCATTAGTCGTCAGCAAGAGCAATTAATAGCGGATGCACAGCAGGGTAATTTTGTGCTAAATAAGTTTGGTGTACTAAACATGTTAAACACACGATATTATCAGTATGGAGGTGAGCCAGGTGAAATTATAGTCAATAGTGAAGCGTATGGAAGCGCATGGTTTGCACGCGAAGTTGCTGAAGTGAAATCTGCAAACGAGGAACTGAGTAAGGTATCTGAAATAAACTCCAGAGAAACGGTGGTTATGGATGTTTCTAAATTCAAAGCATCGTCATTTGGATTTGATAGCCTAAGCCAGATAAATTTAATAGAAAAAAAGCCACCGTATTTAAAGTATGAATCTCAATCTTCTGTAAATGGATTGGCTATTTTTTCGGAAATTTTTTACCCTAAGGGTTGGCATGCACTTATCGATGGAAAAGAAGTTCCAATTCTTCGTGTCAATTATGTGTTGCGTGCATTAGAGGTTCCATCTGGCAACCATGTAATAGAATTTAAATTTGAACCTAAGCCTTATATTATTGGCGATAAAGTTACGATGGCATCGAGCTGGATATTGCTTTTGGTGGTGATAGGATGTTTGGGTTGGAGCCTTCGTGAGCAAAAAAGTTAATACTTTAAATTATTAATGGCGAGTTGTCTGATTTTTACGGTTAACAAAGAACCATCAACGAGCAACGAATGACCATCCCAGACGATCACAATCCCATTTTCAAAATAGCGTCTGATTTTATCAATCATACCGATCGTTCAGTATTTCTAACGGGCAAAGCAGGATCTGGCAAGACTACTTTTCTTAAGCATATCGTTAAGACCACTTCAAAAAATGCTGTGGTAGTCGCCCCAACGGGAGTAGCTGCTATCAATGCAGGAGGCGTAACTATGCATTCTTTTTTCCAGTTGCCGTTTGGTCCTTACCTGCCAGGAACACAAAAAAGATTTAATGGAGTTGAAGTTTCTGATTCCTACAGTTTATTTAAAAACATTCGCTTTAGCGCAGACAAACGTGAACTACTTCGTGAACTGCAACTATTGATCATAGATGAAGTAAGCATGGTGCGCTGCGATATGCTCGATGCGATGGATGCCATTCTCCGCTATTTCCGTAAAACACCAGACAAACCATTTGGTGGAGTGCAGGTGCTGTACATAGGTGATTTATTTCAATTGCCCCCGGTAGCAAAAAATGAAGAATGGGAAATCCTGCGAGATTATTACGAGAGTCCGTTTTTCTTTCATAGCCAGGCAGTGGTGAACTCACCGCCACTTTACATAGAGTTAAAAAAAATCTACAGGCAAAGCGATGAACGATTTATAGAGTTATTGAACCGAGTCCGTAACAATGAAGCGTTGTATGAAGATTTTCAATTGCTTAACAGTAAATTCAATAATCAGTTCAGTGCAGCGGCTTCAGAGAATTACATCACGCTTTGTACTCACAATTATAAAGCTGACTCTGTCAATGCATCAGAGTTGGCGAAATTAAAAGGGTCATTACATCGCTTTCGCGGAAGTATCAAAGGTGAATTTTCGGATAAGGCATTGCCCACCGAGATGGAACTTCAATTGAAGGAAGGTGCGCAGATTATTTTTATCAAGAACGATACGGATGTGCAAAAGCGATATTACAACGGAAAGATTGCCTTTGTTAAAACATTGGGTGAGGACGAAATTCGAGTGAGTTTCCCCGACAATGGGCAAGAACTAAAAATTGAAAAAGAAACATGGAGAAACATTCGCTATGCCTATGATCGCGAGAAGGAAGCAGTAGAAGAAGAAGAGATTGGATCGTTCAGCCAATTCCCGATTCGATTGGCTTGGGCCATCACCATTCACAAAAGTCAGGGGCTTACTTTTCAAAAAGCAATCATAGATGCAGGTTCTTCTTTTGCCGCTGGGCAAGTGTATGTGGCGTTGAGCCGATGCACTTCTCTGGAAGGGATTGTTCTGCAATCACAGATTAGGGCTGAAAGTATTTCTACTGACGAACGTGTAATTGAGTTTGCAAGAAAAGAAAATGAAGCGGAGGAACTGGAGCAGCTATTGAAATTTGAGAAGCAAAGGTTTTGGGCAGAACAACTCGTTCAGATCTTTGATTTTAAAAAGGTCATAGCAGTTCTTGAAAATTTTATGGAAGAGTTGCCTGGTAAGAAACTTCCTGATATAAAATCAGCAATCGAACTTGGAAATTTGTTATTGACCAAAGTAAAAGAGAAGCAGGAAGTTGCACGAAAATTCAAACCAGAATTAAATCTGCTGTTGAATAATGTTCCTCAATCGGGAACAACATTGCTGGAAGAGAGAGTGAAGAAAGCGATCGTTTATTTCTCTGGCTTCTTCAAAGATGAAATCTTACAGCCCTTGCTGCAACATGAGGCGTCTCTTAGGAAGGCAACCAAAGTAAAGAAGTATCTGAAGACGGTAGGGGATGTAAAGTATGCTCTTACTGTTCAATTGCAGAAACTCCATGGAGCGAGGTATGGTGATTTAGAACTCAATCCATTTTCAAAGGAAGAGGAGGAAGAGATTACTACTTTAAAAAAAGCAGCTACAAAGAAGAAAAAAGAAAAAGGTGAGAAGGGAAGTAGCCTCAAGGAGACGCTTGCCTTTTATCGCGCTGGAAAAAACATTGAAGAGATTTCCAGACTGCGAACTTTGGCCGCGAGCACTATTGAAGGACATCTGGCACTACTCGTTAAATCAGGTGAGCTCGACATTCATGAACTGATTAATACAGAACGGATTGAAGTTATCCTGCATGCCATCGGTGAAGGAGAGGGGTCATCCATGACACATGCTAAACAAAAATTGGGTGACGGTTACTCTTTTGGTGAGATACGCGCAGTGATTAACCACCTTTCAAGGTTAAAAGAAGAAGGTAATCAGTCATCGGGTAATCAGTAATCAGTCGAATACCGACACCGATCACTTTTTTTACCGATTACCATCCTATTCGTCCTTCAACACCTTCACCGGATTTGTCATTGCAGCCTTTACAGAATGATAGCTTGTAATTAATACGGCCACCAATAGTGTTCCTATCCCTACTTCTGCGAAAACCCAAATTGAAGGCGTGATGCGGTATGAGAAATCCTGAAGCCATTGCTGCATTAACCAATAGGAGAGTGGGGCACCAATTATAAAGGCAAGAATAATCAGTCTTGTATATCCTCTTGAAATCAGTGTTAGAATATTCCAAACAGACGCACCGGAAACTTTACGAATTCCAATTTCTTTGGAACGTTGTTCCAGCGAATAGATGATCATGCCCAATAAACCCAAGCTTGCAATCAGTATTGCGAGTGTGGCCATGATGGTCAAAACTTTTCCAAATTGTTGCTGTGTTTTAAATGTTTCTGCAAAAGACTGATCGACAAAAGAATACTGAAAAGGCGAATCGCCTGCATGTATTTTCCAGAGTTTATTCAACTGCTCAAAAGTGGCCTTCCATGCTTCGCTACTTTGCGCTTTTATCCGCAAGGCTACAAATTGTTTATCGCCTGCATTGAGGTAATCTTTCTTGGTATTGTTGATATGAAAAATGGCAAACGGTTCAATGTCTGTTGCCAACGACCAATAGTTGAAATCTGCTACTACACCCACCACTTCAAATTTCACATCACCTCCCGGTGTTTCTATTTTCTTTCCAATTACCGACTCGTCCATATCCCAACCAATTCTCTTAACAGCAGTTTCGTTTAAGATCACTCTGTCAACATCGCCCGGAGTTTCTTCGGAAAAATTACGTCCGAATTTTAGTTTAATGTCCAGGGTTGGGATGTAGGTATCATCGGCTGATGTGTAATTAACTGCAAAGGTTTGGTCATTCATGCCGTCCGCACTGAACTTATCACCGCCCCAAATGGTAGGCGGTACTGACGTACACCAGGAAGAATTAACTACTCCAGAAATAGTTAAGGTAGCATTCGAAAAACTCTCACCACCTTTTATGCCTTCAACATGATTGATGATCAATAGATTCTCTTTGTTAAAGCCTAAATCTTTTTCGGAAACATACGTAAGCTGTTCGTACACGATAGCAGTGCAAATGATCAATATTATAGAAACACTGAATTGAAATACCACCAAGCCATTGCGGAATGTCCTGCCTTCCCTTCCACTTTTGAGTTTGCCTTTAATAGCTTCCACAGGATTGAAAGAGCTGAGGAAAAGAGCTGGATAGCTACTGGATAGAACAGCCATAAGGATCACAAGCGGCAATACCATCACTATCAAACCAGGATCGCCAAGTAAATTGAGTTCCAGCGATTTTCCTGTAATCATGTTGAAACCTGGCAACAATAGTTGTGCAGCTGCTAGTGCTGCCACCAGTGCAATTAAACAAAACAATAAGGCCTCGGTAAAATAATTGATGCTCAGTTCTTTTCTTCCCAGGCCAAGTATTTTGCGTACGCTTGCTTCTTTCACTCTGCGCGTAAACTGGGCTGTGGATAAGTTCATGAAGTTGACACATGACAATAAGAAAATAAAAACGGCAGCCCCTATGAAGGAATAAATGATTTTAATGTTACCCGAGTCAGCCAGTCGGTTAAGAACAGTTTCTTTTGGTAAATGAATTTCTGTAATTGGCTGTAGAAACAATTCCCATTTTTTTCCTGATTTAATATAGTCATCGAAAGTTGTGTTCATAATGCGCTGTAATGTTTGCTCGGCATGCTTGCGCGGAATTAGTGCCAGCTTTGCCTTCGTGTTTTCAATGTTGGCATTCTTATCAAGTCGTACATACGTTTCCAGTTGTGTCCATATCCAACTCCAATACAATCTCTTAACCTGTGGAAAGCTGTTCATGGAGAGTAGCACATCAAATTCGATATAGGTATTATCGGGCGTATCTTTTACTATTCCCGTTACTTCGTATGTCTTTTGGTTTCCATCCGCACCTAACGAACCAAGGAATACAAGTTTTCCTATCGGATCTTCATTGCCAAAATATTTTCTGGCAGAGGATTCAGTCATCACCAAAGTATTAGCATGGAGTAATGGAGACTCCATGTTTCCCAGAGTGATGGGGAAGTTGAACATCTTAAAAAAATTAGAATCAGCAGCCAACACTTTGGTTTCCTCAAATGAGATAACTTCATTGGCAGGATTTGTGTACGAAACAATAAAGTTGCCTGGTGTGTGAATGCTCGTCAACAATTCTACTTCGGCTAACTCAGCATCAACAGCATAGGCAACTCCGGGGCCGGTTGAAGCAAACTGACTATCATTATTTCCCTCACCCCAAATAAAAGTTTGGTTGACGCGGTAAATTCGATCGGCATCTTTGTGAAAGCGATCGTAGCTGAATTCGTGACGAACGTATAAATAAATGACCAGTGTACTCACGATGCTCACTGTGAGCCCTAAAAGGTTAATAAACGAAAAAAGCTTTTGTCTAAGCAAATTGCGGAAGAAGAAAACAATGTGATTCTTAAACATAAGTTTGGATTTCGCTTACCTTGACAAACGATGTACCACTGCTGGAATTATCGTTTTTAGCGTTGCATCAAAGATCCTAATAAGTTGATATGTTCATTAATGAATATAGGTGTGCGGTTTTGGGTTGATCACTTCGTTTAGTAAACTTGCAGTAATGGCAAACAAAACCTTTCCCATTTCGCAACTATTTCAAGATAGATTTAAGCGAATACCATTCTTATTTCAGGCTCCAGGCCGTATCAACCTGATTGGCGAACATACAGATTACAATGAGGGATTTGTCATGCCAGCAGCAGTAGACAAGTACATGATTTTTGCAATAGCCCCCAACGACAATGATCGGTGTAACATTTATGCGAATGACTATCAGGAAGGTGTAACATTTTCACTTCAGGATCTAAACCCTGGCGAGACGTGGGTAAATTATTTAATGGGTGTTTTAGAGGGCTTTACCCGAAAAGGACTTCCGTTAAAAGGCGTGGATTGTATTTTTGAGAGCAACATTCCTTCGGGTGCTGGGCTGTCTTCATCGGCAGCATTATGCTGCGGCTTTGCTTTTGCTATAAATGAGATTTTTAAATGCGGACTCAGTCGCCTGGAGCTTGCAAAGATTGCTCAATTTTCGGAGCATGAATTTGCAGGAGTAAAATGTGGATTGATGGATCAGTATGCAAGCTTGTTTGGCAAAGAAGATTCAGTTCTGCTTTTGGATTGCCGTAGCCTTACCCATCAGTATTTGCCGTTTAAGTTTGACGATGTTGAGATTCTATTAATTGATTCAAAGGTCAAGCATTCACTTGCTTCGTCCGCTTATAATGACAGGCGCGCTTCCTGCGAAGAAGGGGTTAGGGTGTTGCAGCAACGCTTTCCACAGATCAAATCCTTACGGGATGCCGATATGAAATCCCTTGAATCGATAAAACAATTTCTGGATGAAGATACCTTTGTTAAATGCCGCTTTGTTATTCAGGAAATTGATAGGGCGCAACGCGCGGCTAAATTTCTTAAGGTAAATGACCTTAAGAAATTTGGTCAATTAATGTTTGAAACTCATTGGAGTCTTAGTAAGGACTATAAGGTAAGTTGTCCTGAATCAGACCTCCTTGTAACCATCGCAACCGAAAATCCGGATTGTGTATTGGGAGCCCGTCAAACAGGTGGTGGCTTTGGTGGATGTACCATTGCACTTGTGAAAAAGAAGATGTTAAAAGAATTTTCTGATAAAGTCAGAAAGAAATATGTTGCTACTTTCAAAAAAGAACCTGACTTTTATTCGATAAACCTTTCACAGGGTGTTTATGAAATGGTTTCCAATGCTAGTGCCTAATACCTTCAATTGTAAATCCTAAACCTTAAATCATGCAAAAACTTCAAACCTCAGATTACATTGTATTCTTAGTATACTTTGTGATTGTATCAGCTTACGGTTACTGGATTTATAATCGAAAGAAAAAATTATCGGCAGATTCGAAAGACTTTTTCCTCGCAGAAGGTTCACTTACCTGGTGGGCAATTGGAGCCTCGCTAATTGCTTCTAATATTTCGGCCGAGCAAATGATAGGCATGTCAGGTTCTGGTTTTAAGATGGGCTTGGCTATTTCTACCTACGAGTGGATGGCTGCCGTTACGCTAATAATAGTAGCTGTATTTTTTATACCCGTCTATTTGAAAAATAAAATTTATACCATGCCACAGTTTCTGAGCCAGCGGTATAATGATACCGTTGCCATGATCATGGCTGTGTTCTGGCTTTTGCTTTACATTGTCGTTAATCTAATGTCCATATTGTATTTGGGTGCATTGGCCATCAGTGGAATAACTGGCTTCGATATTTATCTCTGTATTTTCATGCTCGCCATCTTTTCAATTTTTATCACCCTTGGCGGGATGAAAGTTATTGGATATACAGATGTGATTCAGGTGTTCTTCCTTGTATTAGGTGGTTTAGTGGCAACTTATATTGCTTTGAATTTAGTTGCCGATGAAGCGGGTCAAGTGGGTATGGTGAATGGTTTTAAGTTACTGACCATGGAAGCTAATGATCACTTCCATATGATCTTTAAACCTGATAATGCCAATTATATGGACTTGCCTGGCCTCACCGTTTTGGTGGGCGGGATGTGGATTACAAATTTGAACTATTGGGGATGCAATCAATACATTACGCAGCGAGCTCTTGGAGCTGATCTGAAAACAGCGCGCAGCGGAATTTTATTTGCTGCTTTTCTAAAATTGTTAATGCCGGTGATTGTTGTATTGCCAGGCATTGCTGCTTATGTCTTGCATCAAAAGGGCTACTTTGCAACAGAGATGCTTGATTCAAAAGGGATCATTGATGTCAACAAAGCGTATCCTTCACTTTTAAATTTATTGCCAAGCGGACTTAAAGGTTTGGCCTTCGCAGCGTTGACCGCAGCTATAGTTGCTTCACTTGCAGGAAAAGCAAATAGTATTGCTACCATCTTCACGTTAGATATCTACAAGAAGGCCATCAACACTGGAGCTTCTGAGGCTAAATTGGTTTGGTTGGGAAGAGTATCTGTGATTGTATCTATGTTCCTGGCGGTTGTACTTTCATTATTGGTCGGTGAAAAGCTGATGGGAGAAGGAAAGCAAGGGTTTCAGTATATTCAAGAGTATACAGGCTTTGTGTCACCAGGGATTTTTGCCATGTTTATCCTTGGCTTCTTTTGGAAACGCACCACTTCAAATGCTGCATTATTTGCAACCATTGGAGGCTTTATCTTTTCCCTCATATTCAAAGTATTGCCTCAATTTGTTGACCTGTCATTCCTTGCCTCTTCTGGTTTTTCAAAAGCAAATGCAGATGGTGTATTCGAGATTCCTTTCCTCGACAGAATGGGATTTGTATTCATTCTTTGTATTATCGGAATGAGCATTATAACCAATATCGATCAGCGGAGAGGAGTGAAATCCAATGGTTTGGAAATTGACAGAAGCATGTTCAAATTATCACCGGCATTTACAGCAATATCGCTCCTAATTGTGGGTATAATAGCAGCATTGTATACCATATTCTGGTAAATCAATTAGTGATTTTCATAACAGCTAAATTTTAAGCGTTCTATATCTTAATGGTGTAGAACGCTTTTGTTTTTTATAACATAAGTTACCCCTCCGAAATTGACTAAATACTTTTTCAGGAGCAAGAAAAGCTAATTTATTCCTGGGAATTATTAACTTTCTCGTGAGACTCTTAAGTTTCACATATTGAACATACGGCCTATAAGCAGTACATTTGAAACCATACCTCAACCAATGATCAACATCAGATTTGTTTTCCTCCTCATTTTATTTGGATTCAGTTTTTTGCCAGGCTTTGGTCAAAAAGACTCTGTGGCTATTTCGGAAGAGTACTACCAGCTGGGGATGGAGACATTTGACTTTGCTCATCGGAAGCAGGCCACTGAATTATTTGTGCTGGCTACACAGATGAATCCAAAAAGTGCTAAAGCCCAATTCATGACAGGTCAATCAATCATGCTTTCTGTGCGTAAGGAGCAGTCATTGCCCTATTTCTTGAAAGCCTGGAAGTTAGACCCAATCGTGAATGAAGAAATATTGTTTTTCATCGGGAAAGCGTATCACTACGACATGCAACTGGATAGCGCCATTCGATTTTACAATCGCTATAATCGGACATTATCCCGGTCTTTAAATTTTAATAAATCAGTAAAAATCAATGAAGTAAATCGGAAAATCTTCGAATGCAGAAATGCGATGTTTTACACAACTAAACCAGTTGATGTTAAAATTACTGCGCTTGGCGATAATATTAATTCCGAGTACCCCGATTACGCCCCAACGATAACAGAAGATGAAACTCAAATGGTGTTTACCACTCGCAGACCAGACTTGAACCTGAATGCGAACGTAGCGGTGGATCATGAGTTTTACGAGGAGATATTTTATTCTCAAAGAGTTAATAATGAATGGATGCCTGCGTTAAATATTGGTTCGCCTTTAAATACAAATTTTCACAATTCAAGTGTAAACCTCTCTCCGGACGGAACAGAGATGATCTTATATCACGATGCTAACGGAGGTGATTTATTTATTTCACAGCGCGATGAGCAAAACAAAGGCTGGTCATCTCCCAAACCTATGCTCGGAATCAACACCCAGTACGTTGAAAATTCTGCAACAGTTTCAGAGGATGATAAGCACATTTTCTTTACCAGCAATCGTCCGGGCGGCTATGGAGGCACCGATATTTACTCATGCGAGCTCGGGAAAAATGGCCAATGGGTTAATTTAAAAAACCTGGGACCTAAAGTAAATACTGAAATGGATGAGGATGGTGTGTTTATTTCGGCCAATAGCAAACATCTTTATTATAGTTCCAATGGACTTGCCGGCATGGGAGACCTCGATATTTATCGTTCTACCTACGATTCTTCAACCAGTAGTTGGTCGGATCCTATTAACCTGGGTTATCCAATTAATTCAGTTGAAAATGACATTTATTTTGTGCTCTCATCAGATGAAAAAACGGCTTACGTCTCATCTGTACGGGAGGAAAATATGGGAGAGCAAGATATTTATAGAATTGATATGACCAACTGGAAACCTGTTAATTTAAATCAACCCGAAATAATAGATATAGTTGAAAATCACAATGAGCCTTTGAAAACTGAAAAGGCAAAGCCTGTTGTTCAACCATTTAAAATGACCATGCAGGTAATAGACCAAGCAACGGGTGATCCAGTGAAGGCAAGTTTGATTTTCAAGAATGGAAAAGGAGATTCGCTAGATGTTCATGACATCGGCAATGGTCTATTTGAAATTAATTTGTCAGGTAGAACGGGGTCTGGCTATAGACTTGAGGCAAGTGCAGCAGGTTATAGCTCATTTTCTTCCTCCCTTTATATACACGGCACACCTGAAAACATTATTCAAGACACTATACGCATTGAAAAGCTGATTATCAATCTGCCCTATAAACTTAATATTTACTTTGCTTTGAATAGCGATCAGCCTCTTTCAAGGGATGGCATCCAAAATCTTTTGGTCATGTTAAAAGATAATAGGTCGATGCAGGTAGAAATAAGTGGCCATACTGATAATCAAGGCGCACCAGATTATAATCGGGCACTAAGTCAACGTAGGGCAAACGCAGTGAGAAATTATTTAATTAAATCAGGAGCTGATCCCGCTAGAATTACAGCTATCGGCTATGGTGATTCGAAGCCTGTAGACAGCAACCTTACTAAGGAAGGAAGACGCATGAACAGGCGAACTGAGTTTAAAGTGCTGGAACAATAGTCCTATAAATTCTATTTCTCTTACAGATAGTTTCCTCGCGAAACTGGCCTTCAGATCTCTGTTTGTATTAACTTGGGTTTCCATGAATCGCATTTGCAGCCTTACAGCAATTCTGAAAAAGTAACATTAACCCGAGGTTCGGGTGGTTATTGGCTTTGATAATCGACAGATATTTCTTTTTGATCTGATCGGCAGGGTAACCACATCTAAACATAATCATAGCGATTGCATTTGCGTATTGCACTTTTATCCAACCATTGTTAATGTATTTCCGCATAGATATTTTTACTTCTTTAGGAAGAATGATAAATTTTTTATCAGTTGCCCAAATCCGCTTTACCAGATCATAGTCTTCCATAATACTATATGTTTCGCCATAGCCCCTCAAATCTTGAAAGAATTGTTTGGAGATGAAAAGAGTTTGATCTCCGCCCCTTGCTGTGAGCCAATTAAACCGGGTTACAAACGCATTTAGTTTCATCAATCCTGGATTATTTTCAAATCCTGAACGATAGCAGCCAGCATTATATCCGCTAGAAAGCGCTGTTAAAATATCATCAATGAATGATAATGGTACTTGTACGTCTGCGTGCACAAAATATAAAATGCTAGAGCTAGCATTCCGTGCACCAATATTCATTTGTGTGGCCCGGTTTCGTGGTGCGTCAGCGATCACTATGGCGCCAGAAGCTTTCGCAATTTCAGTAGTATTGTCGTTACTTGAGCCATCTACCACTAGTACTTCAAGCTTATCTTTTTTGAAATGACTCGTAAATTGTTTTACCGTTGCTTCAATATAAGTTGCCTCATTAACGGTAGGTATGATGATGGAAATTTTAATCTCTGCAGACATGATCAAAGGTCGCTGTAATTACCAAGACTCAATGTCCAATCGTAGTCGAGGTACTTTACCGTTGGCGATTTACCGGCAGGTACTATGCTATATTTAATAAGCATTCTTGTTACTCCGCCTTCACCTTCAAAATCTGCCTTGAACCAAGAGCATAAGACAGGTACGAGAGCCACGTTTGTTTTAGCCGTATACGTGGCGAATTTTTGTAGGTAAAGAAGTGTAGATTTATTCAATTGCTGATCTATGTTTTCAGCATTATAAAAAGCAACCGAAGGGCAACTCTTTGCACCACAATTAAGAGCAAAGTGAACCCGATAATCCACGTCTTCTAGCCTGAATTTTTTTTCAAAGTCTGAAATAGATATTTTACCTAGATATCCCATGCTTAGTTTATTCTTCGAATGTCGAATGATTCCATGTTCGATGTCATCTGGGCTTAGCTGTTGGCCTGCAATGGTAATTCCTTCTGTTTTGAAAAAAGTACTTCTATCATCAAATAACTCAGGATTTTTTGATAGGGAATATTGCACATAGCTATTATACATATTGATCCAAAAGGCCTTCGCTATTTTCTCATTACTCAGCTGTAGTTTTAGTTTGTCAGGGTTTGCCTTGGCCAGTTGGTCGGCATATTTAGAGGCTTCTGAATTTTTGTTTCGTACAGCAATAAAAAAATCTTTGCTTAGTTTGATATAGTCTTGGCTATAAACATTGTGAGGTATAATGAAACCAAGCAGGAGACAGGTAACAAGGCTGTTGTGTATAAGTAGTTTCATAAGACTGTTGTAAAATTAAGATTTCCATGGATGGGTTATAAAAACTTATAGGACAATTAACTATTTCATGCGACTATTTGTCATATAATCATGCTATTTTTATGCGGTGATTCTACTAGAGAAGATTAAAGCTGTTGAAGAAGTCTTTAAAAAGCTCGATGTAGAGATTGCATCCTTTCAGGTTAACTCGACACTTCATTGTAAATTCGGCTGCGGCAAGTGTTGCTTTAAGCCAGACATTGAAGCAACAATTTTAGAATTCCTTCCCTTTGCTCATCATTTATACAAAGAAGGTAAAGCAGAGGAGTGGCTTGAAAGGATTAATTCTTCTGATTCTTCAATCTGTCATATTCTAAATCCTACCCAAAACGGAGCAGGGCTTTGTTCGCAATATGAGCATCGTGGCCTTATCTGTCGCTTGTTCGGTTATTCAGCCCGTACGAATAAGTACGGAAAGAAAGAATTAGTGACTTGTCAAATCATTAAAACGGAACAAGCAGAAGCTTATCAAAGCGCAGAATTAAAAATTGAAGAAGGATTGGAAGCACCTGTCATGAATCAATTTTATATGCAACTTCATGGAATTGATGTTGAGCTTACCCGGGATTTTTACCCGATCAATAAAGCCATTCAACATGCCATTGAAACGGTATTGCACTATTACGCTTATCGCGATTAACGATTTTTGTTTGCAAGTGATTTGAAATCGATGCTTTCAAAAACCTTTTTGAGGACAACAGAAGGAGAGACATGAAGACCTGTTTTTCGTTGTGGGGGGGTTTCTCTGTTTTTAGTTTCCGGATTGAGTGTTTCCGTATAAACTAAAGTAGTGAGCATAACGATAACCGCCACCAGTATGCCAAGGGCAAGAAGATAATCTTTATGGGACAGTTTCAGTTTCATTTTCAAAGCTCGAATTTACCAAACTCAATGCCAGACTTGAAATCGACCAAAGTGGGGTAATTTCAAATCATTGGCATTTCTAGGTTGTTCAATTGCGAACAGATTGTCAGTTTTTCCGTACAATAAATACCTTTTGTGGCCAGTAAGGTTACAAACAGGGCATTATTAATTATAAACCATTAATTGAACTTGTTTTCTGCCTAAATTTGTTGTCAGGTTATTCAAAGAATTACATGGTTATGAAAAAATATTTTGGAGCCTTTGTGTTGGTTGGATTTGCGTTCGTGTCATATGCACAGAGTGCTTCTACCAAAACTTTAATCAACGAGGAGAGCCCTGTTAATTGGCTCACCTTCGAGCAAGCCCTTGAGAAATCCAAAACTGAAAAGCGCAAAATATTTATTGATGTATTTACAGACTGGTGTGGGTATTGTAAGCTGATGGACAAGAACACCTTCAGCGAAGAGCAAGTCGCGAAAATTCTAAACGAGAAATTCTATCCTGTAAAATTCGATGCCGAGCAAACCGAAGATGTTGTGTTTAGTGGCACCACCTTTAAGTTTGTCCCGTATGGAAATAAGGGTACACATCAACTGGCCGTAGCTCTTCTGAACAATCAAATGTCGTATCCAACCGTAGTATTTCTAGATGAGGAATTCAGGATGATCCAGCCTTTGCCAGGCTACAAGCAGGCAGCGGAGTTCCATAAAATAATCCAGTTTATTGGAGAGGATCATTTCAGAACAAAAAAATGGGAGGAATGGCAGACTACCTATAAGTCGCCATACGCAACGGGCAACTAGTGCTAACGTGAAATGTTGTCCGCTAATGGAAACAATTCATTAAGGCCTTAACCAAATTATGTAAGCATTAAAAAAAGCTCCTGGTTTTGCCGGGAGCTTTTTTCG
>JAYVBN010000218.1:0-2481 GCA_043750455.1 Bacteroidia bacterium
CAGAATGACGGAGATAGTGTTTTCCGTCTTTTTTACGATACCATCAAAGGAGGTGATTATCGGGCACGTGAGGGAAACGTATATCGCCTTGCGGAAACCAGCGTCAGCATCATTGATCAATGTGTGGCACAAGGTGTTCCATTTGCCCGCGAATACGGTGGCCTTTTGGCTAACCGTTCTTTTGGTGGAGCACAGGTATCCAGAACATTTTATGCTCGGGGTCAAACGGGTCAGCAATTATTGTTGGGAGCATACAGCGCCCTGAACCGCCAAATTGCCAACGGGATGGTGAAAATGTACAACCGCACTGAAATGCTCGATGTGGTGATCGTGGATGGAAAAGCGCGAGGTATTGTTACACGCGACTTGATAACAGGAAAAATAGAATCTCATAGTGCACATGCTGTATTGCTATGCACAGGAGGCTATGGAAATGTTTTCTTTCTTTCTACAAATGCCAAAGGTTGTAATGCAACAGCCGTGTGGAGGGCTCATAAAAAAGGAGCGATGTTTGGGAATCCATGCTTTACGCAAATTCACCCAACCTGTATTCCTGTTTCAGGCGATCATCAATCCAAGCTTACTCTTATGTCGGAGTCATTAAGAAATGATGGACGAGTTTGGGTTCCTAAAAAAGCGATGCCTGGTCTCAAGTCAGCCGATGCCGTTAATCTTCCAGAATCAGAACGCGACTATTTCCTCGAGAGAAAGTATCCGTCTTTTGGAAACCTTGTTCCACGCGATGTTGCTTCGAGAAATGCAAAGCAGATGTGTGATGAAGGAAGAGGTGTAGGTTCAGGCTTGGCAGTGTTCCTGGATTTCGCGGATGCTATCAAGCGAGTAGGAGAGCCAGCGATACGTGCGAAATACGGAAACCTGTTTGATATGTATCAGCAAATCACAGGCGAGAATCCTTATAAAGGACCTATGATGATTTATCCTGCCGTGCATTATACCATGGGTGGCCTTTGGGTAGATTATAATTTACAGACAACCGTACTTGGTTTATATGCACTTGGTGAAGCGAACTTTTCGGATCACGGTGCGAACCGTTTAGGTGCAAGTGCATTAATGCAAGGGTTAGCAGATGGGTATTTTGTAATTCCATACACGATTGGCGATTACCTGGCTAACATCGGCTGGAATGATAAAGTAGGAACGGATCATCCTGCCTTTAAGGAAGCCACGGATGCTGTAAATGATAGAGTTAATAGATTAGTCAATATCAAGGGTAAGAAAACGGTTGATGAATTCCATCGTCAGCTGGGTCTTACCATGTGGGAATATTGTGGCATGTCGCGCAGCGATGAAGGATTGAGGAAAGCGAAAAAGATCATTCAGGAAATAAAGAAAGAGTTCTGGACGAATGTAAATGTGCTGGGTGGATCCAATGAACTGAATCAGGAATTGGAAAAAGCAGGCCGAGTAGCAGACTTTATCGAACTTGGAGAGTTAATGGTGGATGACGCCTTAAGCAGATCCGAATCTTGCGGTGGTCACTTCCGCTTAGAGTCTCAAACGCCAGAAGGTGAAGCATTGCGCAAAGACGATGACTTTGCTTTTGTGTCCGCATGGGAATTTAAAGGTGAAAACCAACCTGAAGAACTGCACAAAGAAGAACTGAGATTTGAGAATGTTAAATTGACACAACGGAGTTATAAGTAAGCAGTCGCTAGGGAACGAAGAACCAACAACGAGTAACGATCAACGATATATGAAGATTACGTTAAAAGTCTGGAGACAGAAAAGTAAAGACAGCAAGGGAGCGTTCAAGACCTATCAACATGAACATGTTTCACCTGATATGTCATTTCTGGAGATGATCGATGTGTTGAACGAATCATTGGTAAAAAAAGGGGAGGAGTCTATCGCCTTTGATCACGATTGCCGTGAAGGTATTTGTGGGACGTGCAGTTTATATATTAATGGCCATCCACATGGCCCGTTGCAAACGACTACTTGTCAATTGCACATGCGTTCATTCAAAGACGGTGAAACGATTACAGTTGAACCCTGGAGAGCGAAAGCTTTTCCCGTTATCAAAGACCTCATTGTAGATCGGACGGCATTCGAACGCATTCAGCAAGCAGGAGGTTATGTGTCGGTGAATACGGGTGGAGTTCCGGACGCAAACTCAATTATCATTCCGAAGACAATTGCTGACGAGGCAATGGATGCAGCAACATGTATTGGCTGTGGGGCTTGTGTGGCCGCTTGTAAAAATGCCTCCGCAATGTTATTTGTAAGCGCAAAGGTATCTCAGTTTGCGCTGTTGCCACAAGGAAAACCAGAACGCAAGGAACGCGTGGAAAAAATGGTTGCACAAATGGATGCAGAAGGTTTTGGAGCTTGCACTAACACCGGAGCTTGTGAAGCAGAGTGCCCCAAAGGAATTCAACTAACTAACATTGCCAGATTGAACCGAGAGTATTTTGGAGCCATGCTCACCTCATACAAGGTGGAGGTGAAAGGAGGAGATTA
>JAYVBN010000219.1:0-2114 GCA_043750455.1 Bacteroidia bacterium
GACCCTCCAGAATGATTGGGTTCTCTTTTTTCGCTTGTACAGAAATAACTTCAGAAAAAACTTTATGGCTGATTCCAGCTACAGGTGAAGTGTTACTCATACAACATCAGACTTTATCTTAATTAGTGATTGGAATAATTATAACACCATTGATCACTTCGACTGACTCCCGTTCACCTTCATAAGTGAGCCTTGTCACATTTTTGACAACAACGACAATTCTATCGCCTGATTGAACCTTATCTGGCCATTGACTAACATCAACAAGTTCTGAACGTGTATTGATCGTAGCAACACGTTCTGTCCCACGCGCCAAAATTACCTCCATGCCACTAATTTCATATTTGCTGTCTTTAGGCACTTCAATCTTAAAGTTTTCTTCAGCCTCTGCGTCAACTCTCAATGTTGTCAAATCTGCTACCCTAACACCGTTCTTCAAATCAATGTCCACCCCATTGCTGCCACGGGCTACGTAATGCGGGTTTGGAACAGGTCTGGCATAGAAGATCTCCTTGCCTATTACTGCCCCGCCATTGAGAAGAGTCAAGACCAACTCCTCACTGACAGGAATGATTGTAACAAGCCCTGGACGTTCCCCTTTAATAAGTTTTCCTCCCGTTACTGTAAAATCAGGATTGTATGCCGCACCAAGGGCAGGGACTTCGATTAGAACACGATTGCCGCAATTCATATAGAGTGTTGGAGCATTACCATTGGTAATACGCATAGTTGGGTTGACCACTGTATACTCAAATGTCTGAGTGTATATGCGGTCATAAATACGAATCTGCGTAGTAAAGGACTGCGGGGATGTGCCTGAGTCATCAAAGGTTGGTGCCGATGCAACAAACTTAATTTCACCAAACTTAATGCCCGTTGCCGGATCTGTCACCACTGTCAAAGGCTGATCATTCATGAACATATCGACTTTGCCTCCGGAAGCTGCAGCCGCAATGAATAGTTGACCTCTGAATAAGTTACCAGCCCCTATAACTGGGGGCCCAACGACTGCTGGGAAAATCCTATCAAATACGTAGGAAAGTGAATCTGACCTTTTTCGTTCAATCTCTCCAATCAACCGCAAACTATCGCTTCTTTTCACTTCCGCGAGAACTAATTCCTTTTGTCGCAGTGCTTCCATCTGCTGATTTTCCGCTTCAAGCTTTTGAGCTAACGCGAGTGCTGTTTGTTGCTCTGCTCGCTCTTTCTGCAGTAATGCTTCGGCCTTTTGTTGGGTGGAGTAAATGAGGCCAAATACAGAAGTGATCAGCAACAAAGATATTATTCCCAAAACGGCATAGAATTGCTTGCGGTTGCGCTTCGTTCTACCCACTGTGGCTTTGCTCTTCAGGATAAACTCACGGACCTTATTAGAAAAATTGAGCTTGGTTTCATAGGGCGCGATGTAAGCCAGGTCGCTCTCGTTTAATAAAAATGCCCGCTTTTCGTGTTCACCAAATGCATAGGTGATAAACTGGTTTACTTCAATCAGGTCGTGTTCATAGGTGGTGATTTTTTCAAAGACTTTTGCGGCAATGCTATCGTGGCGTAATTCATAACAACCGGCTTCATCTTTGTCTTTTAAAATTCTTCGGTTCACCAACTGCTGAATAAGGCTATCCGCTTGGTTTTCGTCCAGATCCTGACCGATGGTTTTCACAAACTCAGCTGCCTGTGCCGATGTTATTTGTTTCTTCGTGGCATCCGTGGTGACAAATGCTTTTAACAAGGCAAGAGCCTTTTCACTATCCGGGATAAGTTCGATTTGCTCATCGAGAAATTGTGAAAGCACGTCACCCACATTGCCAAGCTCGTCAAGCAATGCATTGGAAAAAATAATTTTTCCTTCCTTGGCATTCTCTGCAGCTTTCTTAAAAATCCGATCCAGAAAAACCTGAAGGTAGGTTAGCTCAATCTCGGTTTTGCTGGGACTAAGTTTGGTAAGCAGGTTTTCCTGAAAATGTTCTTCTATCTGGATTCCAAAAGAATGGCACGGTCCTGTAATACAGTTGACCGCATTGGTGCGGGTCATTTTCTCAATGCGAATGCGATTGGAGAAGATTTCAGGAAGAACAGATTCAAACTCGGTGAGCAGTTCCAGGTATTCACCGCGA
>JAYVBN010000220.1:0-4586 GCA_043750455.1 Bacteroidia bacterium
TTTGTTCGATTGAAGCAACATGCGCCAATCGCTTAGTGGCTACCGGAAGAACAGGACAGAAGATGTTGAAGAAAGAGAAGTTAATGCGTTTGTTTACAAAATAGCCATGGTCAAGAGCAGATTTTCAAAAGATATAAATATCAAAAACCGACAAGCTACATTTGAATATGAACTGCAGGAAAAATATATTGCAGGAATGGTCTTGACAGGCACGGAGATAAAATCTATTCGGGAAGGAAAAGTAAACTTGCAGGATGGGTTTGTTTACTTTAATAATGGCGAAGCGTATGTAAAAGGCATCAATATCTCCCCTTATTCAAATGGCATGCATTTTAATCACGATGCAACACGAGAGCGAAAACTCTTGCTTAAAAAATCAGAGATTACAAAAATTGAAAAGAGAGTAGAGGAAAAAGGCCTTACACTTTTACCGTTGCGATTGTTTATAACGGATAGAGGATTCGCCAAATTGGAAATCGCAATTGGCAAAGGAAAGAAAACGCATGACAAACGTGAGTCTATAAAAGAGCGTGATGTAAAACGCGAGCTTAGTCGGATAAAGATCAGGTAACTATAAAAAGTGGATGGAAGTAATTGATCATGGTGTATGTCGCCTGGCGCTGGTGTCAGTGAGAAAGGATCCGGGCGATCAATCCGAGCAAGTCACGCAACTCCTTTTTGGCGATCACTATGAGGTGACCTTGGTTTCGGATGATAAAAAGTGGACACACATTCGCATTCATGCCGATCTTTGTGAAGGCTGGATAAGTGAGAAACAACATCATTCCATTAGCAAGGAATTTTTTGAACAGATTAATCATGCGAATTATAAAATCGCCACCGACCTTACCAGTAGTCTTCTTTATAAGAAAAGTCCGCTCACTATTTTACTGGGAAGCATTGTACCCATTTCCAATTCGGAGTTATTTCGGATGGAAGAGCAATTTGCTTTTAATGGAGAATCAAAAAGCCTGGGACAGAAGCGTGACTTTGAGTTTTTAAGATCCATTGCATTTAAATACCTGAATGCACCTTATCAATGGGGAGGCAAGAGTCCGTTTGGAATAGATTGTTCCGGATTCACACAAATGATATTCAAGATCTCGGGTTATCAGCTGTTGCGAAATGCTTCACAACAAGCACATCATGGAAAGAAAGTAGCAAGTATGTCTGACGCACTACCGGGTGACCTTGCGTTTTTTCAAAACACGGAAGGCAAAATTATACACGTTGGAATAATTTTGCCAGACGAAAAGATTATTCATGCCTCTGGCAAAGTTCGCATCGATCACTTCATGGAAGAGGGCATATTAAATTCCGACACGAAGATTTATACGCATCAGCTTGCCGACATCAGGCGGATATTGAGTAGCAATTCTTGATAATAGTCCTCGGTCTACAGTGGACAGTCGACCTGCATCCTCAATTTCTTACAGCGCGTTGCCCCACTACCTACTGGTTTACCCGCTTGAAAAACTGAAAGAATGGGTTTATCTTTCCTGAATGAATAGCAGGGTATTGGTGCTTAATCAAGACTTTAGCCCACTGATGGTGTGCTCAGTGCAGCGTGCTTTTATTTTGGTATTCCTAAATAAAAGTGAAATGGTGCGCCCTGCTAATGGCTATAAACTCCATTCTGTTAGTCACACATTTGCCATGCCCTCTGTCATTCGCCTCAATCGTTATGTAAATGCACCGTATAAAGGAGTTAACCTCACACGGCAAAATATTTTCAAGCGCGATAACAATGAATGTCAATATTGCGGAACCAAAAAAGATCTCACGCTGGACCATGTGATACCCAGTTCGCGTGGTGGTGCCCACACGTGGTTAAACCTGGTGACAGCATGTAAAAGATGCAATGCTAAAAAAGGAGATTATACTCCGGAAGAAGCAGAGATGACACTCAAAAAGAAACCACACAAACCTTCTTATGCCATCTTTTTGAAAGATTACGCCAACGGCAGCGTGGGCGAGTGGGATGAGTTTTTAGCAACTCAGAATTAGTAGGCCATCCAACCTTTCGCCCTGTCGAGCGAGCAAAATTATACTTTAAGATGTAGATTAATTGGCGAGACATCTTGCCAACCATTTCATCAATTGTAAATGAAATTAAGAGACTAATCGAAGTTCATGGACGAAACGAAAATCCTTAGTGTTGAGGGTATAAAGTTCGCAGGCGTGGTGAAGGGCAGTGGCAGCAATGATCATATCGGGTATGCCAGGTCTGTGGCTGAGCGCGTAGATTTCGCAAAGGCGCGAAAAGATTTTGTCAATGGGTTCGCTCATCTTAAGCAGTTGGAACTTGTTAACGAATTTAAGATTTCCGGCAAAACTTTCTTTATCCCGGCTTCCCAACAGAAATTTGTTACGCGTAACGCTGGTAATGGCAAGGTTTGCCGTACCTAGGTTATCGCACATGAGGATGATCTCTCCATTTTTTCGAATGATCTCAATCAAAATGTTTGTATCCAGTATCACCATAAGCGCGAAGGCCAGGCAGAAGAACGTAATTCAGTTCTTGTGCCGTCAGGTCTTCCGACCTGATGTTTTTCATAAAACTTCTTCCGTTGAGCAATTTTATTTATACGGAAGTTGGGGCGACACTCTGTTGGGAAATAGGAAATACAAGCGTCAGGTCGGAAGACCTGACGGCACGGAACCTTTCGCCCTGTCGAGCGAGCAAAATTATACTTTAAGATGTAGATTAATTGGCGAGACATCTTGCCAAACGTTAATCAATTGTGATGTGAGAAGATTTCTCGCCTGCCAACCGGACAGGCAGGCTCGAAAGGTTGTGGTGTGATGATGAAGTCAAGAAAACTTTTGATAGATCTTATAATGTGGTAATAGGATAATGTTGGCATTCACTATCTTTGATTACAAATGAAACCACAGGAAATACTTATCGCCCGCCCCTCAAATACCAATGAGGTCAATACATTAAAAGCCTTTTTAAAGGCCTTGAACATTAAATTTGAGATGGCAAAGGAATCTCCCTACAACCCTGAATTTGTGGCGAAGATTGAAAAAAGCAGAACGGACTTTAAGGCAGGTAAAGGAAAAGCAGTTACAATCAGCGAGCTGAGTTGTGGAAATAGTCCTATTGCCAAACGCAGAGCAAGACCTGGCGTTTTGGAAAAGCAATAAACCATTCTTAAAAGAATTACTCTTTTAATTCATTCCATTCAGGAAAAGCCTTTTGAAGGGATTGGGAAACCGGAACCGTTAAAATATCAACTGTCTGGATGCTGGTCGCGAAGGATAAATCAAGAGCACAGACTTATTTATGAAGTGAATGGCAATAAAATACTGATACACTCCATGAAAGGACATTACCTCAAATAGGTTCTTTCCAATTAAGAAAAAATCCACTAGAGATTTTATTTTCAGCAAGGACACCAACCAGCCTTCTGTCCTGTCGAGCCAGCCTGTCCGGTAGGCTGAGGAGCAAAATTACATTACCAAAATGTAGATTAATTGGCGAGACATCTTACCAACCATTTCATCAATTGTAAATGAAATTAAGAGACTAATCGAAGTTCATGGACGAAACGAAAATCTTTGGTGTTGAGGGTATAAAGTTCGCAGGCATGGTGAAGGGCAGTGGCAGCAATGATCATATCGGGTATGCCAGGTCTGTGGCTGAGCGTGTAGGTTCCGTAAGTGAGGGAAAGGATGTATCAAAGACAATATCGTCCCAAAATTTTTTGTCTTTCAAATCTGTGGGTAAAGAAGGTGAGGTCGTTTTCTTTATCACTTCATTCACGACTACCTCCACTTGTTTGCCAAATAAATATTCTGGCAATGCAATGGTGTGGTCTTTTTCGGTAGGCACAATTATTTGGAGATACATAAATTTAAGATTAAGCGATTACATCTCAAAGATACGAAAATGATCAAAACCAAAAGTAGGTGGCTATTGCATAATCTGAGATAAAGGTTGGTGGTTTTATGCCACTTATTACCGGAAGGTCTTGCGATAGGCGGAAGGCCAGACAGCACGAAATGCCAGATCCAGATTGTTTTTTCGGGATGAATGTGGATGATAGAGATTAATCTATCTGTTATCTTCCAAATTGCCCACCCTGCGGGAGATGGAAAGGATTTCTTTTAGAAGAACATCTTGCTGGATTTCATGTTTGATAGATTCCTTTCTTAAATCCAGAGATTCTTTTCTTAGCTCAACTATCTCTTGCTGGTTTTGCTCGATTTGCTTCTGGTTTTGTTCAATTTGCTTCTGGTTTTGTTCAATTTGCTTCTGGTTTTGTTCGGATACTTTTCTTAGTTCAATCAATTCTTCCGAATGCTTGATTAAAACATCATAAGCCAAATCCATTCTCTCCAAGGTCTGGTCGGTCTTTTTAAGGTATTCCGCCAATAGTTCCAGTATTTTGTCTTCTGCTTTCATATTCCTTTCTCTTTCTGAAATTAAAGTTAGTCACTAATCTTAACGGAAGCAACATCATTTGATTTAATAGCTACCTAAAAAGATTTCTTTAAAATCCGCCTTACCTACCTGGCAGATTCTACCTTGATTAAAACAAAAGGGTCAGCCCACTGGCCGACCCTCACTAACTGAAGTT
>JAYVBN010000221.1:0-13592 GCA_043750455.1 Bacteroidia bacterium
AGGTGGCCTGCATGTAAAAGCTTGTCTACCAGGGTAGTTTTGCCGTGGTCAACGTGTGCGATAATCGCGATGTTTCTGATCTTTTCAACCTCCATAATACTCTACTCTTGAATTTGAGGCCGCAAAGATAAGCTAATTATCCATTTGTCGATAAGGCAATTTTGATACTGAATATGAATTCTAAGCGAATACAGTGTTAAGGTTAATTCTTAAATCTCAGAAATGTACCCATCGGCAAATCATTTCCATTTTTAGATTTGAGAAAAAACTCTCCGTATTCGGGGTTGGCAATTTTGAAATGAGTCTGCGCCACATTAAGTCCAACCAGTGCCGAAAGTCCGACCGCATACATATTCAAAATGAAAAAACTGTTTTGACTTTCAAGTAGCTGGCTACTGAGATGAATTAATTCATTCAGCTTTTCCTGCAGCGTCCACTTCTCTCCATCCGGCCCACGGCCATAAGGTGGCGGATCCATGATAATCCCATTGTATTTATTTCCACGCTTTACTTCTCGCTTCACAAACTTCAGAGCATCTTCATAAACCCAGCGAATGTCATTCAAATTATTTAATCGCATGTTTTCGTTCGCCCAGTTTATACCTGGTCGCGAAGCATCCACGTGTGTTACATCTGCACCCGCAGACTTAGCTACAATGGAGGCCGCTCCGGTATAGGCAAATAAATTCAGGACTTTTGGCTTTTCAGTTTTCCAACTTTTGATCGTGTCATAAATAAAATTCCAGTTCGTTCCCTGTTCTGGAAAAACACCCACGTGACCAAAACCTGTAAGCGCAAGGCGAAGTATTAACGTAAGATCATTGTATTGATAACTGACATTCCAGCTTTCTGGAACATTTGGTTTTTTGCCCCAGCCACCTTTCACATCTTCAGTGGAGCGGTACATATCTTTTTGTTCTCGGTCAAAACGAGCATGCGCCAACTTATTCCACTCCTCGTCTGTTAATATTCGTTCCCAAATGGCTTGCGGCTCTGGCCGGATCAATGTGAACTTTCCAAAGCGCTCCAGCTTTTCAAAGTTGCCAGAGTCGATCAGTTCGTAGTCTTGCCAGGAGGAAGGGTGTAGTAATTTCAGGTTCAAGGTTTAAAGTTTCAGGTAAAAATAGTAAGAACCTATGATTTTGAACTTTAAACATTGAACTTTGAACTTCTATGCATTTCCTCATCACCAGCGCTCAAAATCCTAAAATCAAAAGTCTGCTCGCTCTTGAGAAGCCAAGAGAGCGAAGAAAGCAGCAACTTTTTCTGGTAGAAGGCGCAAAGGAAATAAAACTGGCTCTTGAAGCCGGGTATAAAATCGGCAACATCTTTTTTTGTGAGGAAATCATAAACAAAGAAGAGTCGGACTTTATATATGCACAGGACAAATTGCTCATCCCTGTCTCAAAGGATGTTTTTGAAAAAATAGCTGTGCGAGAAAACTCTGGTGGTATGCTTGCAGTAGCCGAACAGAAAACGCACAGACTTGAAGATATTAAGCTTACCAAAAATCCATTGGTGCTCATTCTTGAATCGGTGGAGAAACCTGGCAATCTGGGCGCCATTTTAAGAACTGCCGATGCAGCCGCTGTAGATGCTGTGATTATCTGCGATCCGCAAACGGATTTCTATAACCCGAACGTAATACGTTCCAGTGTAGGATGCGTGTTCACCAGCCAAATTGCTTCTGCTACATCTGAAGCAACGATTGCCTGGCTAAAAAAAGAAAACATCAATATTTTTTGTACGTACCTTAAAGCATCAAAGTCGTACCATGAAATTAATTTCACTCAACCTTCCGCCATTGTCATGGGCACCGAGGCCACAGGGCTTTCAGATGTTTGGGTAGACAGTTCAACAGCAAACATCATTATCCCTATGGGCGGAAAGATTGATTCTATGAACGTATCTACAGCCGCAGCAGTAGTTATATTTGAAGCCAGGCGTCAGAGGGGTTTTAACTAGACTTTGATTCTATATTTCATAAGTTTACTTGTCAAAATGTTGAAAGGACTTAAAAGAAACACAAATGAATTGGATTGAAATTGCAGGTCACACAGGTGCCTTTCTGAGCGGTGTTACTTTTATACCACAGGTGTACAAAGCCTGGAAAACGAAAAGTGTTGGCGATCTAAGCCTTGCTATGATTTTGATTGTACTTACCAGTACAATCATCTGGCTCTTTTATGCCATCTCCCTTATGCTCTGGCCTGTGATTATTGCCAATTGCGTAGTGGGCTCGTTGAGCTTAGTCCTTATTTATTTTAAATTCAGTTTTGCTAAGTAACACTGCTTACTCATCGCGCAAAGCATGAACAGGATTTGTCAGGGCGGCCTTCACTACATGGTAGCCTACAGTGAATGACGTGATGACCAATGCAATAAGTCCTGATAATAGAAAGGTCATCCATTCGTCATTCAGTTGTATGCGAAAGGAAAAATTCTGAAGCCAGTTGTCGGTGAAATACCAGGCAGCCGGAAAAGCAACAACAATTCCTATTCCAACCAGAATAAAAAATTCTGTCGAGACTAACATCACCAAACCCTGCACACTGGCGCCAATCACTTTTCGCACGCCTATCTCTTTTGTCCGTTGTTGTGTAGTAAAGGCTGCCAGACCCAACAATCCAAGACAGGCAATCACAATCGTCAACCCGGAAAACGCCATAAATATCTGACTTCGCTTTTGATCGCCTTTATATTGGGAATCAAAATCCTGATCTAAAAAACTAAATTCAAACGTGTGGTTCGGAAAAATTTCTTTCCAGGATTTTTCAATAGCGTCAAGTGATTTTTTTACATCACCCGGTTGAGTACGGACAAAGACATAGTTATTATCCTTTCCCAATAAAATAATGAGTGGCTCAATCGGATCGTACAGCGAGTTTTGATGATAATCTTTTATCACCCCAACTACTCTCTTTTCAAAACCTCCGTCATCGCCTGCCGTGAAGCGTCTGCCAATAGGATCTTTCCAGCCCATTCTCTTAACCATGCTTTCATTGGCCAACACCGCATAGGTGGTATCACTCGCCACATCACGTGAGAAATCGCGGCCTTGAACGATTTTCATTCCCATAGTACTCACAAAATCATAATCAGCTGAGTAAAGATCAACTCCTCGTTGCACCATTTTACCTTCACCATCTTCCACTTGAAATAATCCCTTACTGATTCCCTGGCCAGGCGAAGAGTTTGCCATTCCAACACCAGCTACATCCGGAGATTGCTTTAACTTATCCACCAGCGTCTGCGCTTGACTAAACTGTTCCCTGCCTGCAAGGCGAATTCTCACCACTTGCTCTTTATCAAAACCCAAATCTTTATTTCGCAAAAACTGAAGTTGATCAAAAACAATTAGGGTACTGATTAGCATAAAAATGCTGAGCGCAAACTGTACCACCACAAGTGACTTGCGAAAGAATACACTTCCACCTTTCGCTGACAGTTTACCTTTCAAAACATGTACAGGATTAAATCCTGACAAATAAAATGCCGGGTAACTTCCCCCAACAATTCCTGTAAAGAAGATAACGCCTACCAAACTCAACAGCACCTGCTTTTGCAAAATGTAACTGAAAGAGATTTGTTTGTTGGCCAATGTATTAAAGGCCGGAAGCAAAAGATAAATCAGCAACAGACTTACAACAAGGGCTATCAGAGCCACTACCACCGACTCGGTAATGAATTGGGCAATCAATTGATTACGCTGGCTGCCCATCACTTTTCTGATACCAACTTCCTTTGCCCTGTTCGCTGAACGGGCCGTGGCCAGGTTGATGTAATTGATACACGCAATGATCAGCATGAAAGCAGCCACCACACTAAAAATGTAAATGTAAGAAATGTCTCCGCCAGCCTCGGCCTCGTCTTGAATCTTAGAATAAAGATGAATTCGCGTGATGGGCTGAAGTTCATATTGCACTTTCACACCCGCCTCTTCAAAAACCGGATTCACTTTCTCTTTGATAATTTTATCCAGACTTGCATTCATTTTAGAAAGATCATATGCTGGCGGCAGTTGAATATACGTTAGCACGCCAAAGCCACCCCACGCACCCTGAAATTGTGGTCGTGTATTTCTGGACACCAAGGCATTAAACCTAAAATGAGAATTCAGTGGAACATCTTTGATCACACCCGTCACCTTGAACTCTTCTCCCTGTTGATTTTGAATGGATTGGCCAACTGCTTCCTTAGGGTTTTCAAAATACTTCTTAGCAATTGTTTCGGTCAATACCACACTAAATGGATTGTCAACTGCGGTGTTGGGATCACCTGCAATAAAATCGTAAGTGAACACATCAAAGACAGTAGAATCTGTCAGATAAAATTGATCTTCAGGAAATTGCACATCACCTTTCTTATAGATATTATTATTCATTTGCGCAAAGCGAATGGCATTAACCACTTCGGGATAATTATCACGAAGTTCATCCCTCAAAGGCATTTGGGTGGCCGACCACGTAAAAGCATTATCAGGCTCTTTTATATTGGAGACAATTCTGTAGATGTTGTCAGCATTCTTGTGATAACGGTCATAACTGAACTCATCCAGAATATACATCAACAGAAAAAGACTGCATGTGATGCCAATGGTAAGGCCGAGAATGTTGATAATGCTGTAGGCTTTGTCTTTTAGAAGGCTGCGCAGGGAGATAGTGAGTAGATTTTTGAGCATGATTGGCTGGGTTAATACGTTGCTTACGTTATAGGAAGCTGGTTGTTTACGGAAGGATGATAATTACTATTAAAAAGTTTTATAAAGCCGTAACAAAAAAACTATCTTGATACGGGTTGGCTGACTTAAATTTATCCAATACCTGATTTTTATCAGAAATGGCCAATATTTTATATCTTAATTTTGTCAAAAGATTATTACTGTGAATAAATTCTTACTTCTAGTTGTAACCACTACCGTCCTTATCGGATGCGCAACGAGAATTAAAACTTTGCAAGATCCTAAAGTTGATTTCAGTAGTTATAAAACTTTCTGCTGGATGAATGGATGTGATTTTGCCATTTCGGGTCCTCGGTACTTAAATGACTCTCTGCTGAGGGAAAATATTAAGAAGTCGATCATCTCAGAATTAAACATGAAGGGCCTCACACTTGACAGCAATAATCCCGATCTTTTGGTGAGTTTTAACATAACACTTGAAAATCAACAAACCATCATATATCCCAAACATAATGATGATGAACCATTTCGTCCGTTAGATAATGAAGAGAGGGTAATCAACTATTTGGAAGGAACGATGGTGATTGGAATTGCAGACAATAAGGAAAGCAGGGTGGTCTGGGAATCATTTGCTAGCCGTTACATGGAAACCAACCCCGATCTGTCAGAAAAAAACATTGCCAAAGGAATTCACCTGATTTTGAAAAAATTTCCGACCAAGTAGAAAAGGAGGTTGCGATTAAAACTGATGCCCTCCATTAAATTAAATAGGAAAATGAAGAGTTTAAGGAGTGGTCTGATGGGACTTTGTGACTGCTTAAGTATAAATGCCACATTAAAGAAATCATTCTCCTTCTTCAAAATCATCAAAATTGCTTAACATTATAGAGCGAGAAAACTATGGAATCCCAATCTGGCTCAGAAACGAAATGCAGACTTGTCTTAGTCGATGATCATCAGATGTTTCTGGATGGCCTTGATTCGATTCTTTCTTCACATGCTGAATTTCAAATTGTAGCAACCGCGAAGGATGGATGGCAAGCCCTGATTGAGATAGAACAACACAAACCAGATGTGGTTCTTACAGATTTAAACATGCCAGAAATGGATGGGCTTGAACTGGTGAGGCGTGTAAAAGCAAAGTTTCCGGAAATAAAAATACTGGTGCTTTCCATGATGAAAGACAAGGAAACGGTGAGCAATATTATGGAGGTAGAAGCGGAGGGCTTTATATTGAAAAATGCTAACAAGGTCGATCTTGTCAAGGCTATCAAAGCGGTGCACAAAGGAGATACCTATTACAGTAATGAGATCATGAGCATTATGTTATCTAAGTATCAGAAAAAAGAAAGGCATGAAGAAGCAAAGCAATTGCTGACCTCTCGTGAATTAGAAATACTTCAACTAGTAGCCGAGGAGCTAACGAGCGAAAGAATTGCTGATCAATTATTTATCTCAACACGCACGGTGGAAACACATCGCAGAAACATTCTTGCTAAAACAGAAAGCTCCACACTTATAGGTCTGTTAAAGTATGCCGTCCGAAACGATTTGGTGACGTTAAAATAGGTTACGCTATTTTTATACCCGATGTTATCTCAGAAAGTGGAATATCAAGGTTGACTGTTGTTCCCTCACCCTGCCTCGAAAAAATAGAAACACTGCCGCCAATCAGTTCCATTCGAGCATATACATTACTCCAGCCGATGCCTTTACTTTCAGAAATTTCTTTGGTATCAAAACCTTTGCCATTGTCTGTAACACTAACTTTCAGTGTCTTTGGCTCCTGTGTCAGTGAAAGACTAATCTGACTCGCCTCCGAATACTTGATCGAATTATTAACAATTTCCTGCACAGCGCGATAAACGGCTACGGAAATTCCTTCCTCCAATATCAAATCATTTTCTATCGTAAGTTTAATGGAGAATTTTTTTGTAGCGTTGACCATTTCAACCAACCCATTTAATGCTGCCGTTATTCCTGACTTGATTAATTGTATCGGCATCATACTGTGCGAAATAATTCGTACTTCCTCGATGGTGGTGTCTAGCACTTTAAGAGAACGAATCACTTTAGGCTCCGTATTGGTCTCATCCATATCTGAAACCAAAAGTCGAACGGTGGAGAGCATTTGACCAAGGCCATCATGCAGTTCGCGTGCAATTCGTTTGCGCTCTTTGTCTTCCGTATCGATAACTACACGGAAGCGATCTTGCTGCACTCGTTTTTTCTCTTCCGCCATTTGCGCCTTTAATCTTAATGTTCTTTGATTGTAGAATAGAAAAACAGCCACGACAATCAAAAGTGAAAAAATTATGATAGCTCCTATCTTTTGTTGCTGGAATTTGGCCTCGGCTTCAAGTGTATTAATGACCTGTTCTTTCTTTTCCGTTTCGTATTTTGTTTGCACCTCGGCTATTTTGCTTACGCTATTCTCGTTCAAAATGCTGTCCTTATAAGAGTGGTTAAGTTTCAAATAACTGAAGGCTTGCTTCCAATCATTCTTCTTCATTTGAACGTTGACAAGATAGTCGTACGCATCACGTAGTAAGGCTTTATGTTTTATTTCATTTAAAATAATAAGGCTTTCCTTTAAATATTGCTCTGCTAAAATTAAATCGCCCTTGGCCGTGTATGTATCGCCAATATTCATAAGACCTATGGCCATGCTCTTTTTATCTTTTGCCTTTTTACTGGCCTCATACGTCATGGTGAAATTCTCAATGGCCTTATCCAATTTTCCCTGATAATAATAAACCACGCCCAGGTTATTGCAAATGGTGTACAGCATGTCGCGTGCTGTCTCATTATTAACAAACTGTTTAGCTTTTTCATAGGCAAAAACAGCACTGTCCAATTGTTGTGTATTGAAGAAAGAGTTGCCCAACTCAACGTAAGCCCCTCCATCCGAAAAGTCTTCCCGATCATTTGCCCGAACGGCCAACCATGCATAGCGTTTCGCAGATGAAAAATCATTGGAAAGGTTGAATACGCCAGCCATCACCATAAAGATCATGGATTGCATATAAGGATTGGTGTTTAATCTGGCAGCAATCGTAAGGTGCTCCAGGGCTAAATCATATTGCCCCTTCTCCTTAAAAACAACGCCTCTATGATGTTCAATCCTTCCCATTTCGGAGGAATCTTTACTGGCCGAAGCCAATTGATAAGCTGTATCATATGTATTTAATGCAACATCGTATTCGCCTCGTTCATCCAGGCTTATCCCTTTTATAATGAACGATCTGGCAATCGCCTTTTTATCTCCACTTGTCTTCCCATACCGGTAAAGTTCACTAGCCATTACCATTATAGAGTCTTGTTGCTTAAACCGAAATCGCTCGGCCTGCTTCGTATAATATTCAATGGAGTCAACCTGGGCGATCGCGGCAGCAGGTAAAAAAAACAGGATTACCAGCAATTTCATAAGCGCTTATTTAGGGTAGGATATTCAAATATACCGAAGCCTACGTAGATAAAATACACAGTTCCACTGAACTAGCTGGTTAGTGGTTTAGCAACCTTTGACCTACCATTCACATAAACAAAACACATATGAAAAATTTAATGCGAAAAACATTGGCCTTGCTGCTGTTCACGGCCATTTGTTGCACCCTTGCAACAGCTCAGGAAATTACCGCGCAAGCGGCATCGCCCTTAAAACCAAAGGGATTTATTGTGGACGTTATTGATGAGGACGACCAGGGCGTTACGCTGATCTATTCCACCAAAATCACCAACAAAGTTTGCAACGCCATTGCCTATAAGTTCGACAAGAACATGAAGTTCGTTTCGCAGGAACCCAGAGAAATTCCCTTGGAAAAACTAAAGAAACTGAAGAATTACAAAGGCGATGAATATGAGTGGGAAACCATGGAGACACAGGAAGCCAAGAAAAATAACCTTGATGTGCTGAAAGTACGCTACACCTACAAATACAGCTGGTGGAAATTGGATTACAAAATATCCCGAAAAGTAACGGACAAATTGAAGTATGAAGATGCAGCGGGGAAATCGGTAACTCCTATAAGTTATGTTTACAACCCAACCACCAAACAAATCACTTGCTTGGCTAAGCCTCTTATTAAAGACAAAACAAAATTGCAGTTCAGCTATAGGATAACGGGTGGTGGCTCCTTATTTGCCGAAGACCAGCCATCGGGCTCGGCACCGACAGCTCACACCGAATTCTACTTGCTGACATTCGATAGTAATATGAAAAAAGTGAAGGAAGAAAAAATTTCTTTTGACTCACCCCACATTGCAAAAGTGCAATTCATTATCCCAAAGGAAGGAGAGACGGGTACAGCAAAATGGCCGCTCTCGCGTTTGCTCACTTCAGAAATGTATGACAACATGAATGGTCAGAAAGAAAACCCCATGAAGATTAATTTCTCGCAGGCCGACTGGGGTTCTGCCGATTCAGAATCATTTCCTTCAAAAAATATCTGGAACCGTGATCAGACACTGAGAGACGATGAGAAAGAGAAAGCATACACCCCTGAAAACAGTGACATACTCATGGTCTTCAGGCCCGAAAGTGCAACAGGCGTAACAGCCAAACTCCAGTTTGTGCGCGTGAAGAATGACGGAAGCATCGTTAACAAAACTGAAGTTGAATCAGATATTGCATTTGAAGATGGAACCTCAGTGAGCATGTATGATGGTGCTTTATATTTTAGAGGGATTATCCCCGAAGCCGGATGGCCTGGCACGGGTACTGCCAAATCGCCTACGGGCAAACTGATGAAGTATGCTAACAACGCCAAAGAGTGGGAGATTGCCGGCATCCATGGTGACTATTGTACACTGGAAATTACCGACATGGCACTGACCAAATTCTGCCAAACATATTACACGGGAATGGACACCCGCTTGGAGGAAAAGATTAATGACGACATCTTGTATGTTTCGGAAAGTTCTTCCATTAGGGAAACGTTTGCGGTGCCTCCCGGCAAAGATTTCAAACTTGACCCGGCAAAATATACACGCGTACCTGATTATGGCTCGTCACGTATGGCTATGCTTACCAATTTGAAAACCGGCACTATGAAAGGTTTTTACAGTATGGCCAATTCATATATTATGAATAACCCCTACAAAAATCCTCCAGAAGTGAGTGGCGAAAACAAAATATACTTGAACAAAGACAAAACCAGCGCCTACTGGATTGGACTTCAACGGCTGGGTTCCGAGAAGGTGGGCAGCGAGTGGCAATACATGCAGTTCCCCATCGTGATGAAAATCAATTTGATGGAAAATCAAAAGGCAACTCCGCAAAAAGAATTGGGCATCACATTGATTCCCAGCAAAAAGAAGATGGCCTTTGGTGTGGGCAAAGAGTTCGACAAGAAATCGCCACAGTATTTTTTGAACAACACCTTTCCGTACATTATCACGAAAGACAACAACGTCATCTTTATTGGCACCGATGAAGACCAGAAAAGTATCTGGCTGGCAAAAATGCCGATAGAGTAGTGTGAATGCGTGGGCATGCCCGGCTGCTTGGAAATGAGCGGTCGGGTATGTTTTTATTGCTGTTCAACATTTTTAGGGTCGAACTTTAGATAAAACGGATTTTCAATCCGTGTGCAACGAAGTGGATTGCAAATCCTAGTACACAAAATGAAATCCATACTATTATAAAATGAAATCCATATTCATCTTACTCTTTCTCCCGCTCAACCTGTTTGCTCAGCAAATCGAACTCCGAGTGCAAACCGGCCACACAGGATTCGCAAAAAGCATGTCGCTCTCGCAAGATGGAAAATGGATGGCTACTGCGGGCTCCGATAAGCTGATAAAGGTTTGGGACATGGCCACTGGCAGGGAAATAAAATCATTTGTCCATGAAACGCTCATCCAGCCAATGGTGGTTTCCATGGGGTATAATAGAAAGTATATGGCAACCGCCTCGGTGTATGAAGTACGGCTATGGGATCTTGAAAATAATATCGAAGTGGAAAATTTTTCATGCCCACTCTTCATCAATCAGGCAGCACCATTCAAAGCACTTGCCTTCAGCCCGGTTGCCCATGTTTTGGCCGTGGGCAATTATGATGAGAATGGTGTGATCGGTTTGGTGGAAGTGCCTTCGGGAAAACTCATCAAAAAACTCAGCGGCCATGTTGATTATGTGCTCAGTCTTGATTTCAGTCCTGATGGAAAAAATCTAGTGAGCGGTGGGCTGGATAAAGTGGTGCGCGTGTGGGATGTTGCCAAAGGAAAAGAAACTCATCAATTGCGCAAGCATCAAGACCAGGTTTTTTCAGTTGACTATGGAAGCAATAATATTATCGCGAGTAGTTCCATGTATAACAACATCACGCTTTGGAATGGATCATCGGGGGAGGAGAACGTTTCATTCAAAGGTGCTGGCAAAGATTTAATCGCCAACCACGTCCAGATCAGCCCTGATGGAAATTTTCTTCTTTCCTGCGATGATAAGAATTATCGGTTGTGGGATATTTCGAATGGTGTTGAGCTACTTTCCATTTCTACTTTCATGAAAGAGTATCCTACGTTGAGCCAGCAGAACTATGCCATGTTCTCAAACGACTCAAAATATTTTTATACCAATTTGCCACTCATCTGTATGTATAATCTGAAAGGAAAAAAAATAAGGGACTTCAAAGGGCTTGAAGTGTACAACGATGAGTTGGGTTTTGATGAGACGGGGGTCTATCCCATAGAAGCCAAATTTGCAAAAGACTATGCACTGATACGATACTGGAACATCAATCAAATCACCACCAAAAAAATAAATGCAACTGCTGGAGGAAAAATATTTTTTAGCCCGGGCCTGAAATTTATTGCCGTTCCCTCCGGCTTCACTGGTTCGGCAGGCAAAGGCGATGTGATGTCAGCCAAGAGCACGAAAGTCGAAATATTAGATGGACAGACTGGTGAAAAAATTGCGGAGGTAAGAGGGCATTCGAATACGGTTAAATCCATTGCCTTTAGTTCAGATAATTCATGGATGGCAACAGCAAGCGCTGACAACACCATACGGATTTGGGGGACTACAGATTTTAAAGAACGATTGAAGATTGACGGTCCGCCCGTCACATATTCAGGCGGGTTCATCAAAGTCATTGCCTCCCCCGACAATGCAAAGTTGTATGCAATAGGGTATCAGGGACCTGTTCAAGTATATGATGTGGGCAGTGGAAAGTTGCTGTCTCAAATTACTGTTGGCGTTGAAGGGGGAGCATCGGGGGCAAGTATGTTGACCATCAGCGACAACAATAAATTTCTTGCTGTCGGCCATGGAAAAATAGATTTGAGCCGGGGCAATGCCAAGGGGCAAAAGATTGGTACAGTGAGGGGTAAGTCAATTGGTATGTACCAGGCCATCACAGTTTATGATGTAACAACAGGTAAAGAAATTAAATCGGTGGATGCAGGCTCGGCCTTCTTGCAGGCTATACAATTCAAGCCTGGGTCTTCGAGGTTGGTGAGCGCTAATTCCAATGGTGGACTTCACGAGTATGATTTCCCAAGCGGCAATTTGGTGAGGGAATACAAAGGCCATCGATCGCATATCAAATCAATAGCATTTAACAAACAAGGGACGCTGCTGGTCAGTGGCAGCATGGATGGTACATCACGTTTGTGGGATCCCGCAACAGGTGAAGAAATCGCGAGCTACGTCACAACCGACTCGCTAAATTTTGCTGCCGTAACCAAAGGCAACAACTATTATGTATCGAAAGACGCGATACAGAAAATACACTTCGTAAGCGGTGAGAAAGTATATCTATTCGAACAGTATGATATAAACTTCAATCGCCCGGACCTCGTGCTAGAGAAATTGAATGGTTCACCGGAATTAATTGAAGCCTATCGCAATGCATATAAAAAACGCATTTCCAAAATGGGTCTGACGGAAGCTAACATTGCGATTTCGCTGACAAACCCTGAACTTAATTTGAGTAAATTACCTGAAGAGGCTTCCACACAAAATTCCAAAATCAGTTATTCCCTTTCCGCTACAGATCCAAAAAATATTTTATCGGCTATCCATGTATTGATCAACGATGTGCCGGTTTTTGGATCGGAAGGGATTTCTGTAAAAGGCCTCAATCAAACGACCGTTCAAAAAGATATAGATGTGGAATTAACGAATGGGCAAAATCTGGTTACCACCTATGTAGTCAACGACAAAGGAGTAGAAAGTGAACGCGAATCCTTTGAGATATTTTACGAAGGTGAATCAGTTAAACCAGATCTATTCGTAATAACAATTGGCGTGTCGGAATACAAGGAAGGGATTACGAATCCTGGCCGCAATCTGACGTATCCGTCAAAAGACGCTTTTGATATCGATGGTGCCTTCAAATCAAAAAGCGATTTGTTTGCGAACATCTACAATTTCTCACTAATCAATCAAAACGTGAGTGCTCAAAACGTAAAAAATATGCGGGCTGAACTTGCTAAATCAAAACCCAATGATGTTGTCATTTTATTTTATGCCGGCCATGGGGATACAGATAAAGATTATAACTACTTCCTCTTCACCTACAACAGTAAATTTAGCAACCCGGAAGAAAATGGTTTATCGTATGATGACCTGTCCAGCCTACTGGATAATATTGCTGCTCGCAAAAAAGTGATTTTTATAGATGCGTGCAAATCCGGGGAAGTGGATAAAGAAAGCGTTTTGAGTGTCGATATAAAAAGAGATACTACAAAAGGAGGAATTGTATTTCGCTCCGGTAGCGATAAAACCATTCAGGAAAAGACGGGACTGGAAAACTCGTTTGAATTGATGAAATATTTATTTACGGATTTAAGAAAGAGTTCAGGCGCCACCATCATCTCCGCTGCACGCGGCTCAGAATTAGCAGGGGAAAAACAAGAATGGAATAACGGAGGCTTTACCTATTGTTTGCTGAAAGGTTTGAAAAAC
>JAYVBN010000222.1:0-3503 GCA_043750455.1 Bacteroidia bacterium
TTGGGATAGCCTAATCAACCGCAATAAACTGCATGACTATCTGGTTGCCGAAACAAAAAAACTAACACCTAGCGACATAGCTCCAAATCTTATTGAAAAAGAGTTGCTTCCCCCAATTGGAAGTCAGGAAGTGTGGGCGGCTGGAGTCACTTACTTTCGCAGTAAGGAAGCACGCATGGATGAATCCAAAGAATCTGGTGGAGCAACCTTCTACGATAAAGTGTATGATGCCGATCGTCCTGAGCTTTTTTTTAAATCCACGCCTGAACGAGTAGTGGGTCATGGCGGATATGTTCACATTCGAAAAGATTCAACGTGGAATGTGCCCGAGCCCGAACTCGCATTATTTATAAACAGTAATGGAAACATTGAGGGGTATACGATTGGCAATGATATGAGTTCGCGCAGCATTGAAGGAGAAAACATGTTATACCTGCCACAGGCAAAAACCTATTCGCGTAGTGCTGGGCTTGGTCCATGCCTGTATGTACCATCTGCGCCAATCCCTCAGAGCACAACCATTGCCATGGAAATTATTCGCGATGGCAAAACGATGTATAAAGATAGTGTTCAAATTAGCCAGATGAAGCGCAAGCATACAGAATTGGCAGCCTGGCTCTTTCGCGAATTAGATTTTCCATCCGGTTGTTTTCTGATGACTGGTACCTGCCTTGTTCCTACTAATGATTTTACGCTTGCGGTGAAAGATGTTGTAAACATTACAATTGACGGAATTGGAACGATGACCAATACCATTGAGATTAGAAAGTAGACTCACTGGCATCTGAATAAAAACTCTCTGTTGTGGCGCATTGCCTATTTCAAATGTCTTTTAATCCAGACGCTAATTTGGCCAAAGGTCAATTCGCTCTTAGCAGCTTTTATAACGAAGTCAAACTTTTCGTCTTGTCCAGTTTTGATATCCAGGCGATTCTGTAGAAGTATTAGCCTCATTAAAACATAAGCCGTTCTTTTATTTCCGTCAACAAATTGGTGATTAGAAATTATGCTTTCAAAAATAGCTACTGCTTTATCCACTAGGTCTGGATAAAGATCTTGGCCGTCAAAAGTTTGGTAAGGTCTGTTTATAGCTGACTCTAGCGCTCCGATATCTCTAATCCCTTTTGCTCCTCCAAATTTTTCGATTAAAATGTCGTGAATCTTTTCGACCTCCTTAAACTCAATCATCTAGCGAGTCGATCAAGTAGTTCTTTGTCTTCCGCTAAAATATCCCTTAGACTTTTTGTTAGGGTTAATTGGTCAGCTGGTTGTTTCTCCGCTTGCTTTAGAAATTCTAAAATGTCTTGAAGTACACTGTCGGGCACATTGTTCAATGATTTTTGAATCTCAGTCTTGATTTCTTTGGTGCTCATAAATTCTTTAAGTCTGACCCGAATTTACCAAATTTTACCCAATCCTTAATCGTAGCTGTGATTCAAAAATTATGGTTCCGATACCTGACCATAAAGAAATCAGAATTGGCACATTGCAATCCATTATCCGACAGTCTGGTTTATCAAAATCACTTTTTGAAAATTAGAGTCCCTCAGTTTTTCAAAATCCAATCACTTCAAACTATTCTTCAACTCATTACTCGCCTCCATGCGATTGAAAGATTTGATTTCTAAGTATTTGCCGGCTATGGTGAAGCTGTAATAAGTTCAAATCGCTGGAAAGTTTAAGGAATCAATTAGCTTCTGGAATCTGGGATTTCCCTGAAGGCCCGTGAATTGAAAGAGTATATGGTGTTTTAACCATGGTACCCAAATTGCTTTTTCATTGTATATCTGATAACATACATCCACCGCCTTCTCATAATTATCTTGTAATAAACAAACGATTATGTCATCGATAGCGCTGAGAAAACCATCATGGCGTATTTTGTTCGTGGTGGATACTATGTATTCAAGGCGTTTTTTTACCCCCTCTTCTGGATGGGAATCCTTATTATTCCAATATAATGGAAATTTTATTTTCCCTGCACTCAGCCAATTTTCAATAGCATCTTCTTTTCTTCCATGCTGCCCATAATATGCACTAAGGTCAACAAAAACGGGAAGGAATTCCGGATCCATAGAAAGTATTTTTTCAGTTTGTCGCATATAGGCAAGGCTCTCATTTAAACTGAAATAGGTATGTGATAGAAAAAGTTGCGCCCAAAGAGAAAAGGGATTAAGCAAAGTGGCTTTCAGCAAGAGCGTTTTTGCATCTTCAAATCGACCTATACTTTTCAAGTAATCTCCATACCACATTAGCGATTCAGTATCATTTGGATTTAGAGAAATCGCTTGTTGAAACAACCGGTCAGATTTATCAAAGTTCCATTTGTAGGCGAAGTTAATTCTAGCTAGTGCAAGTAGACCATTGGCCCCAGAGGGATCAAGACGCACAGCTTCCATTGCTGCATTCTCAGCGCGTTTGAAAATATCAGGATATGGTTCAAGGCCATAGTAAGCCAATACTATAAGGGTGTTAGCATGCCCCGCGTAGGCACCAGCATAATGAGAATCAATCTCTGTGGCTTTTTTATAGTGATGAATTGCTTTCTTAAGAAGATCAGGTCCACCTTTGTTTGCAAAGAACATCGCCTGTAAGACGTGATTATGAGCCTCAACATTCAGACCCTTTTGTACGTTAGAAATAGTTTGGCCAGGTGTTAACTTGATCTTTAATACTTCAACAATTGACTGCGCAATTTCATCCTGAACCGCAAATACATCATGCAATACCCTGTCGAAACGTGCCGACCACAAATGATACCCTGTAGAAACCTGGATAATCTGAGCGGTAATTCGAATCTGATCGCCTGACTTCCTGACACTTCCTTCCAAAATAAACTCAACATTAAGTCTCGCACCAATTTCGCGAATGTCTTCATTCTTACCTTTGAAATGGAACGAAGAAGTGCGAGCAGCAACTAATAATCCTGATAGAGGGGCAATAAGATTCAAAATCTCCTCCGAAATGCCATCACTGAAATATTCTTGATCCGGATCATTGCTCATATTAACAAAAGGGAGAACCGCTACAGATTTTTTTGGCCACTCCTCTATCGCATCGAAGCCGAGCAAGCTTTTCGATTGCGGGGCTCTATTGGGATTTTTAATACTGTATATAGTTTCCTTTATCGCATTCGCAACTTTATTTACTTGATTTCGGTAAACTGTTTTGTAATCATTGTCATGAAGTTCATCATCCTTTGGCTTGAGTGGTCGGTTTACTCCAGCTGACTTGTAGATAAATTCAATAGAACGAAGAACGCTCCCCAACTCATTTTCGAGAAACGATCTATCCGCTGCCTCAAGATCATGAATTTTTATCGGTAGAATCCGGCTGGCTACATTTCCATTATTCAATTTAATATCCCTGCCAAACTGATCCTCATTAGCCAGTTTATTAAATGCACAGAATTCCTGCTGCCAGGCAAAGCTTTTAGGATCACAATAAGTTTGGGAGATAATGGGAATGAAGATCAAACATTTTAATTTTCCTTCGAGGCTCTT
>JAYVBN010000223.1:0-3476 GCA_043750455.1 Bacteroidia bacterium
GTGGTGAAATACGGACTGATTATGTAATTACTTCTGATGGCATCTTCAGTCGAAGTGAGGAACTTATTTTTAAAGGAATAACAGAAGAGGTAATTGAGCTTGGTTTAGGTTTTCTTAAAGTTCAGGATTCTACTTGTTTTCATGTCGTGCATAAGTCAGGTTTTAAGCTAAATTCTATTTGTCTCGAGGATGCGAAGCTTGTGGCCAACCGTTTTATTGCTTACCAGGTAAATTCAAAATGGGGCTTGATGGCTCTGACAGGAAAAATCGTGTTGCCAGTCGAATTTGAAGACATCTACTCGCTGGAGCAAATAATTGTTTTGGTAAAATCTGGCAAACGATCCTTGAAAACCCCAGAGCAAATTGCTTCTCTTGCGGATAAGAATTTGTTTGCAGAATCGATAGTTTTTGATGTGATACGGCAACTTGATTCCAGCACTTATTTGGTTAAGAACGGATCATTGGAAGGAACGATTGACAGCCATCTTGAATTTATCATTCCGCTTGACCGTCATGTATTGACAAAAACGCCTTATGGATATGTGGCAAAGAAGAACGAAACATTTAGGGTAATTGGTATTGCTGATGAGTTGGCCGATCAGCAATATGATGAAATTCGGTTTTATGAGAATTGGTTGTCATTAAAAAATGAAACGGGACAGCATCTTTATAGTATACCCAAAAAGGAAAACATAGCCATTGAATTAGATAGTATTTGGTTTTTGAACCGACTTGCTTTTGGGTTGAAGGAGGACACCTTGCATGTTTTTTTGAATTCTGGTGTGCATAGTGTGTTTTCAGCTCAATCTGATTTTCAGTTTATCAAATCGTCAGGCATTGAGCTTTTCTTTCACACCCAAGAAAAAAGTGTGAGGAATGTGTACGATGCGGCCACAGGCATCCGGATGTTCCAACTGAATTTTGATGAGATTGAATATTTCGGTGACCAGATTTTTATGATCACCTACAAAGGGAAAAAGGGACTGGTGCAAAGTGACGGCAAATCGGTATTGCCCATTGAGTATTCTCAAATTGTGATAGCACAAAATAACTACGCATCTCTTTTTAAGGATAAAAAATTTGGCTTGTACGATTTAAAGAATAGAAGACTCATTAAGCCTTTATTTGAAAGCAATGTAAAGCCCTTTCGCGAGAATATTTATGTGACATCAAAAGAAGGCCGGTTTGGGTTTATCGATGCCGATGCTAAACCTTTAGGAAAATTTGAATTTGATGAAGTGATTGAATGGAATGATTCGACAGCCTTGGTAAAAAGAAATTTTCAATGGTTGATTTATAATTGGCGTACTGGTAAAATACATGTTGACATGATAAGAGATTATCGTATGGTGCTTAACGATGCAGAAGAAAGGATCATGATAGCTCACCAAGGCACAGCCTATGGTGTTATTAGTAATCGACTAGGAATTGTTGTTCCATGCACGTTTAGCGATATCGTTAACATTGGATCTAACGAATATCCTCTTTATTTTACTGAGAAGAATGTAGAGGAGGCAGAGATCTACGTTGTCATTTACTACAACAAATTGGGTGAGCAATTACGAAGGCAGGTATTTGAGAAAGTTGAATACGAAGAAATTTATTGTGAAGACAGGTAACCCTATTGCTTTATCTGGAATCCATAAAATATATCACACATCTACCGTTTATTTTCTAATTTTCCGAAAATGATTTACCTGATGAAATTTATCCTGATATTATTTTCTGTTTTGTTCTGTCTGAAATCGCAAGCCCAATCTACAGAACAAGTGCGACCTAGTTTGGTGGTGGGTATTGTAGTTGACCAGATGCGGCAGGAATACTTGTATAGATTCGAAAGCAAGTTTGGTGAGGGTGGTTTTAAACGGATGATGCGTGAAGGTTTTATGCTGACGAATGCCCATTATAATTATTCGCCTACGTATACTGGACCTGGGCATGCTTCCATTTATACAGGTACCACACCGGCAATACATGGAATCATTGGCAACGACTGGTATGATAAAGAATCTAAACTGATGGTGAATTGTGTTGGTGATGATCGGCAAAAGCCAGTGGGCAGTGAAGTAGGAAAGGGTGACGTATCTCCATGGCGAATGTTATCCACTACTATTACCGATGAATTGGAATTATCAACGCAAAGAAGGTCTAAGGTGGTTGGCATTTCAATTAAGGACAGAGGAGCAGTTTTACCTGCAGGACATATTTCTGATGGAGCCTATTGGTATGATGGCAAAACAGGGAAATTTATAAGTAGCACGTACTACAAAGCAGCATTGCCTGTATGGGTTGATCAATTTAATGCACTCAACCTAGCGGATAACTATTTAAATCAAGAATGGAAAACACTTTTACCTATTGAACAATATAAAGAGAGTGGTCCTGACGATTCTCCATATGAAATAAAACTCGCTGGTAAGGATCGTTCTGTTTTTCCTTACAACCTCAAAGAGCTGCGTAAGCTAAATGGACAGTTCGAGTTGCTTGCCTATACTCCATTTGGAGATGACTTGCTATCTGAGATGGCGAAAGCCGCCCTGAAAGGAGAAGAGATGGGTAAGGATGAATGGACAGACTTTTTAACTATTTCCTTTTCATCACCTGATATTATTGGTCATGCTATGGGACCAAACTCAATCGAGTTAGAAGACACTTATTTGAGACTGGATAAGAACCTGGAAGATTTGTTTGCTGTATTGGATAAAGAAATAGGCAAAGGTAAGTACACTGCCTTTTTAACAGCCGACCATGCCGTGGCCGATGTGCCACAATATCTAAGGGATATAAAAGTGCCAGCAGGTAATTTTAATGTTGCAAGTATGCAGGCGAAGCTAAATGAGTTCTTACTTGCTTATTTCCCTGGTAAGAAGGTGATCGAATCAATAAGCAATGATCAGGTATTTTTGAACCAGGAACTTTTTGCTGGCGATCCAAAATCTTCTGGTATCGATTTGTTGATTGCCACTGAATTGATTTCTAAATACTTGCTTTCTGCAGAAGGTGTTGCCGAAGTTTTCAGCGAAAGTCTATTGCACCAGGGCAGTTATTCTGAAGCAGGAATAAAAGGTATGATTATTCGCGGATACAATGCAAAACGATCTGGAGATATCGTTTACACGCTTCAACCAGGATGGATAAGTTCAATATCTCCAAAAGGTACTACACATGGTTCACCGTATTCGTATGATACACATGTACCTATTCTTTTTTATGGTGCTGGCATTAATAAGGGTAGTTCATCTCAATACCATTCTATAATAGATATTGCTCCTACATTATCAGTTTTGTTAAAGGTGAAATTTCCGAGTGGATGTACGGGTATGCCAATTAAGGAAATACTTGACTAGCAGGTGTTGTGTTGTGTGGGCATCTGCTCCACTATACACAGCGACATAAGTAATGCAGTATAATGAATGAATACCTATATTTGTTTTCGATAAACCAAATCGAGAACAAATGAAGCAGTTACAGATTAA
>JAYVBN010000224.1:0-5069 GCA_043750455.1 Bacteroidia bacterium
CCATCAAGCAAATCCGGCCTGCCAACATCGCCAACAAATAAAGTGTCTCCTGTGAAGATGGCGTGTTCTTTTTTGCTTTCATCCAGTAACAGATAGCAAGATGATTCAGGTGTGTGGCCCGGTGTGTGCAACACGCGAAGGGTAAGCTTGCCTACTTTAAATTCCTCACCATCTTTTGCATTGTACACTTTATAATTTGCATTGGCTTGAGGGCCGTACACAATGGTTGCATTTACTTTTTTGGCGAGGTCGATATGGCCCGACACAAAATCGGCATGAAAATGCGTCTCGAAAACATACTTTATTTTCGCGCCCCGTTTTTGCGACAGCTCAATGTAAGGCTCCGTCTCACGAAGCGGGTCGATTATTACAGCCTCTCCGTCTGATTCAATATAATAGGCCGCTTCGGCAAGGCAACTCGTGTAAAGTTGTTCGATGTACATAGCTAGTTCTTTTATTCTTTGCAAATCAAAGACTGTTCGTCTCTAATTCAGATCAGTTAACCTCAAATTTGGTTAAAGTTCCAAAAAAAACCGTGAATTACCTTAATGACGCTAACTTTGTGAGATGTTTCGGTATTTCATAGTCTACCTTACTTTTTTGGTAAGCAATTTCGCTTTCGCTGAGCCTTATCAGGTTTTTGAAGAGAATGGAAAAGTGGGCCTGAAAAATGAAGAAGGTCAGATTCTGCTGCCTGCATCATTTGAAGCGTTGGGTTGGTCAGATGGGAGTTTTTCAGTGATCGGCCAAGTAACAGGATACAAACTTGGCAAAGCGTGGGGCATCATCAATCTTAAAAAAGAATTCATCACCAAAGCTGAATATGAAAATCTATACTACTCTGGCGGTGATCGCATTGTTGCCTTCAAAAAAATGGGGCCAACTGCTAGCTACTTTGGTTGCCTTGATTTGAGCGGACGAGTTACCGTTCCTTTTAAATACGATGGAATAAAAATTCAAGGCTTGCGAGCGGTTGTGTTTATCAAAAATGGTGTACAGTACCATCATGGGTTAATCGATCTGGAAGACAAAGAAATTATTCCATTAAAATTCAGAAACATTTATCCAATCGGAAGTCTCCGGTATGCTGTCGAAAATTTTGAAACCAAGACCGCACTATTTACAGAGCAAGGAATAAAACTAACAGATTTTGCGATTGACAGCATCTCTTCTTTTCGAAAGGGAAAAGCAATGATCTATCAGGATTTGAAACAAGGCCTGATTGATCGCGAAGGTGAAATCATCATAGAACCTCGCTATCGCGAAATAAAAATCGATGACGATGGACTTGTATCGACCCGAATATTTGACGAGTGGAAAATATTGGATGGTGAAAATAAGGAACTAAAGAAAATTACTGGCGATGAACTAAAAGCTTTTTCAAAAGAACTCTATCGCATTACAGTATCAGAAAAAATGGGTGTATTGGATGAAGCCCTTAATTTTATAATCGCCCCTGCCTATGATGACCTCCGCGATTTTCATTTTGGCAAATTGATTGCAAAAAAGAATAGCAAATTCGGACTTATCCGGATCAATGGCTCTGAGGTATTACCGTTTCGTTTTGACTCCTTGCATTGGGATGGTCAATTTATAAGAGCAAAAGAAAATACGCTTACACAAAGTGGATGGAACCTGTACGATACTTTCGGAATAAAAAAAACAGTTCGCGCCTACAACTATTTGGAATCTTACAACGGAAAGTTCTTTCCAGTCAGCAGCAAAGGCTATCAAGGCGCGATTAATCGCTATGGCGAAGAGTTTATTCATTGTATATATGATTCGATCTTAGAATTCAAAGAAGATCAACTTGCTGTAAAACTTCAAGGGCAATATGGAATTATAACCCTTAATGAAGAATGGCTTCTTCCACCACAGCGATATCCCATCAGATTACTTAATGAAGAAAAATATCTGGAGATCCAGCCTTCTATAATATTTCTAAAAAGCTTTGCAGGAGAGATCATTTATTTTACGGACAATAAATTTGAAATCAACACAGACCACTTGGTTGAGTTTCTTCCAGATGGAACTAAAAAAATGGTAAGCCTGAGTGGTCAAACAATAAGCAGAACTTCGTCAGAATTTATCAATAGTGAAGAAACCTTTAATTCCACGGAAGGGCTTCAAGGAATTAAACGCGATGGATTATTTGGATTTGTAGATGACAAAGGACGGCTTCGTATTGCCAATCGGTATGAAGCCATTGGCCAATTCAAAGAAGGGCTTGCTCCTGTTAAAATTCTTGGCAAGTGGGGATTTGTAAATACACGAGACAACATAGCCATCAATCCTAATTATGAAAGTGCTCAGGAATTTGAGCAAAGTCTTGCTATCGTGAAGCGAAATGGCAAAACCGGAACCATCAATAAAGAGGATAAAATTATTCTTTCACTCAGCTATGATTCTTTAGTACGACTGGCCGGGCAAAAGTTTTTAATCATCAACCAAAACAAACATGGCTTGGCCGATGAAAATGGCAACGTATTAATCGAGCCCAGATTCGATAATATACAGAATTTGGAAAATGGATATGTGATCGTAGAACAGGAAGGCAAATTTGGTTTGCTTACACTGGAGGGGTTAAGTACTATTCCACTTGTCTACGATAAACTTGTCTACGATAAAGAAAAAAAACAATACCTGGTGCAAGAGAAAGCAGAATGGGTGAGTCTCCGGAAATGAATGCCTCATTTTTTATCAAAAAAAAGGGCGGGCTCCCCAGCCCGCCCTAACCCCAGCTTGATCTGCCGATTTTACTCAGCATGCAAGCTAACAACCAATTCCCTCCCGAAAGTATCGAGAGAAACACCACACACAACTCCCCGGTGCTCCGGGGCCTCACTATCGTTATAGTTTACTCCACTATTTCTACAGCATCGAGGTTGATAAATTCGAATTCAACCTCATTTTTCATATCAACAAAAATCACGGAGTCTTTGTTTACTTTTCCTGCCAATATTTGTTTAGACAGTTCATTTAATATTTCCCTCTGAAAAACGCGTTTTAGTGGTCTGGCTCCAAATTGAGGATCGTAACCAAGCTTAGACAGCCTATCCAGTGCCTTTTCAGAAATATCCAACTTGACACCACCCTCCGCTAAACGCTTTTTGATCAGCTCAAATTGTATTTCTACAATCTTCCTTATGTCCAATTTGCTAAGCGGACGGAACATGATGATCTCATCAATCCTATTAATAAACTCAGGCCTCACCGTCTTTCTTAATACCTCCAGCACTTGATCTTTCGTTTCCTCAATCACTTCGAAATAATTATTGTCAGTTATCTTTTCAAAGTTTTCCTGTATGATGTGAGAACCAATATTTGTGGTCATGATGATGATCGTATTCTTGAAATTTGCCACACGCCCTTTATTGTCTGTTAGCCTTCCATCATCCAACACTTGCAACAAAATGTTAAATACATCGGGATGAGCTTTTTCAATTTCATCCAGCAGGATTACTGAATATGGCTTTCTTCTAACAGCTTCCGTTAATTGTCCACCCTCATCATAACCAATATATCCCGGAGGTGCACCAATCAAACGACTTACGCTGTGCCTCTCCTGGTACTCACTCATATCAATGCGCACCATAGCGTTATCATCGTTGAAGAGATAATCGGCCAATGCTTTTGATAATTCTGTTTTTCCAACACCGGTAGTTCCCATAAAAATGAATGAACCAATCGGTCGCTTCGGATCTTGAAGACCCGCACGGCTTCTTCTTACCGCATCACTCAGAGCCCGAATTGCTTCTTCCTGTCCGGCCACTCTTTTCCCCAACTCTGCCTCTAGCGTTAATAATTTTTCGCGCTCGCTTTGCAACATTTTCGAAACTGGTATGCGTGTCCACTTCGCAACAACTTCAGCAATATCTTCACTGTCAACTTCCTCTTTCAAAAGCGAGTGCTCGCCCTGAAGTTCTTTCATTTGAATTTGAAACTCGTTCAACTGCTTTTCTGCTTCAATGATTTTACCGTAACGAATTTCGGCTACTTTACCATAGTCACCCGCCTTTTCAGCTTGCTCCGCCTCAAACTTCAGTTTATCAATTTTCTCTTTTTCCTTACGCAGGTTGTTAACAATGGATTTTTCATTCTCCCATTGCGCTTTCAAAGTATTCCTGCTTTCGGATAGCTCTGCTATATCTCTGGTAAGTATAGTTTCTTTGTCTTTGTTCTTTTCTCTGCGGATAGCTTCACGCTCAATCTCCAGTTGCATAATCTTGCGATTGAGTTCATCCAGTTCCTCTGGCAAAGAATCCATCTCTAATCGCAACTTGGCTGCCGCTTCATCCATTAAGTCAATGGCCTTATCGGGAAGGAAACGATCAGAAATATAACGACTGGACAATTCAACAGCGGAAATAACCGCATCGTCTTTAATTCGTACCCCGTGATGTAATTCATATTTATCCTTTATCCCGCGAAGGATAGAAATTGAATCTTCAACAGAAGGTTCATCTACCATCACCGACTGGAACCTGCGCTCCAGTGCCTTATCCTTCTCAATATATTTTTGATACTCCTTTAATGTTGTCGCGCCAATCGCATGAAGTTCGCCTCGTGCCAACGCTGGTTTTAAAAGATTGGCTGCGTCCATCGCACCTTCGCCACCACCTGCTCCGATAAGGGTGTGAATTTCATCGATGAAAAGAATAATCTCACCATTAGAATCGGTCACTTCTTTAATTACGGATTTCAATCGTTCCTCAAACTCACCTTTGTATTTAGCGCCAGCCACAAGCAAGCCCATATCAAGGGAGATTAATATTTTGCTTTTAAGGTTTTCGGGAACATCACCGTTTACAATGCGCTGCGCCATGCCCTCAACAATGGCGGTTTTACCAACACCTGGTTCGCCCAAAAGGATTGGATTATTTTTTGTTCTGCGCGATAAGATTTGCAACACACGCCTGATTTCTTCATCACGGCCAATAACGGGATCTATCTTTCCAAGCTTAGCTAATTCATTTAAATTTTTTGAATAGCGTTCAAGTGATTTGTATTTCCCTTCTGCATTTTGGTCTGTTACTTTCGCGCCTCCACGCAATTCTTTGATGGCTTTT
>JAYVBN010000225.1:0-13004 GCA_043750455.1 Bacteroidia bacterium
CTTTAACGTCAAACTTATTTAGAAAAAAACCATATGCGGTTGGTATGGGTTGGGTAATGACACTCCAGCCCTTGTTGGTGTTCCTCACCAACAAGCAAATTACTGTTCTCTATTTTTTCACTTTCCCTAATTTCCATCATGTCCGTTGGTGAAGAACACCAACGGAGGCGGAAACTTATTTAGAAAAAAACCAAATGCGGTTGGTATGGGTTGGGTAATGACACTCCGCAACGATTTGGGAATATGTACCCACTTCAACAGTGCCTTCGCCATCGATTTCTATGTTCACCAACGAAAAGGCATGACCTGATCTATAAACCTGATCCAGAAAATTGTATGCTGCTTTCATAAGGGTAGGGTTTCCAGCCCTCCAGCCCTTGTTGGTGTTCCTCACCAACAACCAAACTACTGTTCCCTATTTTTTCACTTTCCTATTTCCATCATGTCCGTTGGTGAAGAACACCAACGGAGGCGTGGTAGAATACTGTCGCCCTGTTTCGTATCAACATGAACCAAGGCGTGGAATGCGCTGTTTTCTTGACTGATTGTTAATATACCCTAGGCTTTCTATCTTTGGTTAATGGAAGCCCACAACTATGAAAACGATTACCTTATCACTCTCTGACGAAGCTGCCGATGCTTTCGAAAAACTACCGCAGGCAGACAAGCTGAAAACCGTATTCTTTATTGAGGCCTACACCAAGCCACTCAGCGAAGAAGCATTTGCTAAGGTTCTCCAAAACATGGCGAAGGAAGCACGCACCAATGGCTTGACCGAACAAGAAATTGATATTTTAGTGAACAACCTTTCGTAAATGACCCGTGTAGTGGTTGACACGGGGGTGGCCATTAGTGCAGGCCTGCAGCCTGAAGGAGCTGCCGCAATGCGTAAGCCAGCAAGATTTAATGCGGCTTCATTACGAGATGGAATTGGAAAGGAAAAAACCTTAACTTTAAAAAAAATTGAATATGAAGTTCACTGCAATTATTGAAAAGTCGGATGATGGATGGTTTGTGGGGCAGGTTGAGGAAATGCCGGCCGCCATTTCACAAGGCAAGACCATAGCTGAGTTAAAGGAAAATCTCCTTGACGCGCTCAAACTTCTATTGGAAGTAAACCGCGAAAACACAGAAAAGGAATACAGTGGTAGAAGTGTTATTCGGGAGGAACTCTCATTGGCCTGATGAAGCGGGTTGATTTAATCAGGCACTTAGAAAAAAATGGCTGTGTTTTATTGAGAGAAGGAGGCAATCATTCCATTTATCAAAATTCCGTGAATAAGAAACAATCTTCAGTTGGCAGGCACCGCGAATTGGCAGACATCATGTGCAAAAAAATTTGCAAACAACTCGAAATAGCAGAATCCTAACCAAGCCTTTTACCTTTCGCGACATCCTTCCCGGGCCGTCAGGTCTTCCCAGCGTATGCCGCTTATCAATTAAGTACGACCAGGTTCCGGCACCGTTTAAATTAAAGGGTTGTTCCCTATTACCCGGGGATTCCAGATTTGCAATTTCTTGCAAAAATGGAATTGAACCATGAAACCCATTCACCGACAAATTGAAGACGATGCGATTGCCACTGCTCGTCAGTTTAGAGCCGTGTGCATTGTTGGGCCTCGACAGTGCAGGAAACGAAGTTGATTTGATTCTTGAAAAGCAAGGGCAGGTAATAGCTTTGGAAGTAAAATCAGGTCAGAAAATCCGCCCTGAGATGTTTAGTGGAATTCGATATTGGCAAAAATACAATCCAGGTAGCTTGGGCGTTTTACTGTATGGGGGAAATAAAAGTGAATGGCACGATCCCGCTATAAGCATATTGGGATGGAAGGAAGTTGTAAATGTATGAACTAACCTATTCGTCAGGATTCCAGATTTACAAGAATTTGCAAAACTGGAATCCATCCACTGCCCTTATTGGTATTCCCCAGCCCTTGTTGGTAGCCTTTGCATTAATTCTTTTATCCTGCATTTTATAGTTTGCCCTCTACCCCAATTGGTGTATATTGTATTCGGCTTTACTCTATGCAACCACGCAAAATTGTAATCTGCGAAGATCACAACCTTACCATTGAAGGCCTTCGGGTGCTTCTATCGGTCAATCCCAAGTTTATGGTAGCTGGCCACGCCCATAATTCAGTGGAGCTTTTCTCCAAGTTGAAGGAGATTAACCCTGATATACTTATCATGGACATCAACTTAGGAAATGAGGACGGGTTGACCCTCACAAAAAAAGTAAAAGACAAGTGGCCCAGCCTGCGCGTGTTGATACTCACCATGTATGATGACGCAGCACTGGTTAATAAATCAAAAGCGTTAAACGCAAATGGCTATCTAACCAAATGCGCGAGCAGCCAGGAACTGATCGAAGCACTAAATGGCATTATGGGAGATCAATTTTATGAAACCCCTGGAGCGCAAGTCAAACGGTTAAATGGGTTTAAAAAAAGAGATGAGTTTATTGAAAAGATGAAACTGACTAAACGTGAGGTGGAAATTATGGGCATGATTGGAAAGGGAAAAAATTCAGAACTCATATGCGAGCAGCTTTTCCTTAGCCTGCACACAGTGCGCACACACAAGAAAAACATCATGAAAAAGCTTGGGTTAAACTCCACAGGCGAAATGGTGCATTACGCGATGGAAAATCATTTGTCCGATTAGTGTTCATCGAATTACACCACCTTAGGTATTGCCATGCCTGAATGATTGACTTAATTTTGCCTGCTTGATAAAATCACATTTTTATTTGATTGTTCTTTTGTTCACTGCTGTGAAGTTTAGCGCGGTAGGACAGGACACGTTGTTCATAGACGACCAATTCAAACCTCTAAAGGTTGGGTCTTTCATTCGCTATTTTAAAACGCCTGACAGTTTAAGTGTAGATTCAGCAGCCCATATCTTTGCTGATCCACAAGCCAACATTAATAAGCTTGATGAACCACATCTGGGAATTGTAGAGGATGACTTTTGGTTTTCTTTATTGATTAAAAATACTTCAGAAAAAGAACAACAACTTATATTAGAACTACAACACTCTCACCTCATAGGCGTGTCATTTTTTGAAAGCGTCAAAGGAAAGTTCGAGGAACGGGGAACAATGGGCATGTTTCATCCATTTAACTCGCGGCCTGTAAAGCATAGGCACTTTGTTTTACCTATCACTTGCCAGAGCGGGCAACTTACTCAGGTGCTGGTTAGAATTGTTCATGTAAACAGTTTAAGCGCACCCTTCTTTCTCTGGGATGAAAATTCGTTTCACCAGCGCGACTACGATTTGAATTTATCGTTTGGAATTTTCTTTGGCATTCTTTTCTTCTGCTCCCTATTTGCATTGTTTTGTTTTTTCATGGTAAGGCAAGCTGTGTTTCTATGGTATTTCTTTTACGTGGCCACTGCATTCCTATATTTATTTTACGATATCGGGGCAGCCTTCCAGTTTTTGTATCCCAACATTACCTACATCGATGCGCCCCTCGGCATTCAATTGCCTGTGCTAATGTTTGTATTTCTGATTAAATTTTCCCAGTCGTTTTTAAAGACAAAGGAAAACCATAAACGCATACATCTTACGCTAAACATTCTGATGGTGTTTTTCATTTCCATGATTTTGATTGTTAATCAATTCCTGTTCAATCTAGGTCTTTGGTTTTTGCCAACCCTTTTCCTGGTTATGTTTGTTGGGCTTCTGATTTTGATTTATACGGGTATTGCATCCCTTAGAAAGACTACGACTTCCGCCATCCTTTATCTGGCAGCAACCGGCTCTGTAATCTTATCCGGTTTGTATCATATTCTAGCCCAGTCATATGGACTCTTATCCCCCGAGTTTAATCCGCTTTTTATTGGCATTCTCGTGGAGATTGCATTTTTGTCATCGGCTTTGATACTTCAGTACGGACAAGTTCAACGTGAGCGAGGCAGATTAAAAAATGAATTGGTGCAGCAGCAGAATAGAATGTTTCAACAATATATCGAGGGCATCGAAAAGGAGCGCAACCGTATTGCCAGTGACCTGCACGATAACATTGGCAGTAAGCTGAGTCATATCAAGCGAACCTATTTTAACGAGACAGGAGAAGGAACGGAACGCATGGCCTCTCTGATTGAGGACGTGCGCACATTATCCCATGATCTGGCCCCTACTATTGCCAAAGTTTCAGGCTTAATGCCGCTGGTAGAAAAATTAATTGTTGAGGCTCGTAGCCGTTCCAGTATTGATATCAAACTACAAACGTTCGGCTTCAGGGAAGTATTACCAGTGGAAAGTGTTGTTCAGGTGTACCGTATTATTCAGGAGTCGCTCAACAACATCACGCTTCACTCAGAAGCAAAACGGGCAGACATCCAATTTTTTGGTTATGATAAGGAATTGGTAGTGACAATAGAAGATGACGGTGTGGGTTTTGACCCAACCGCTCAATCAGGCTTTGGTATTAACAGCGTTAGAACCAGAGTTGCTTTGTTAAAAGGAAAGATTGAAATAAACAGTACACCAGGGAAAGGTTGCATGATTGTAGTGCAAGTGCCTTTGTGAAATAATTGCGCTGTCCTAAGCTATTAATCATCAAGTAAAAAGACTTCTACATTAAACAAAAAGCCCCTCGACAATTCGAAGGGCTTCAAGCTAAATTAGAATAGGAAAAAAATTATACGTATTGGTTCAGCATTACTGGCATCACCAACATCAAAATATCCTCGTTTTTTTCTTTCTCAGCAGGGGTTATTACACCTGCCTTATTGGGAGCAGACATATTCAACCTGATTTGATCTGTATCCAGATTGGAAAGCATCTCTACAATGAACTTGGCGTTGAAACCAATTTCAATGTCTTCACCCTCATGTTCGCACGACAATCTTTCATTTGCTTCATTGGAGAAATCTAAATCTTCTGCAGAAACCTGAAGCTCACTTCCGGTAATCTTTAAACGAACCTGATGAGTTGTTTTATTAGCATAAATAGAAATACGTTTCAACGAGCTAAGAAAATCAACACGGTTGATTGTCATTTTGATGGTGCTCGTAGCCGGAATTACATTTTCATAATCAGGGAAACGCTCATCAATCAAACGGCAAATCATACGAATATTTCCAAACTTGAAAAAAGCATTAGACATATTGAAGTCAATGCTTACATCCGTATTTTCAGTTGGCAACGTTGCTTTTAATAAATTCAACGCTTTGCGCGGAATAATGATTGAATTACCATTTTCAGATTTTAAATCTGTTCTGCGGTAACGCACCAACCGATGGCCATCAGTTGCTACGAAGGTCGCATTCTTCTCGCCAAGGTTCATGTATACCCCTGTCATGGCCGGACGAAGTTCATCGTTGCTCGTAGCAAAGATGGTATTGTTCACCGCGCGAGCCAGCACTTCAGATGAAACTTGGGCTGAAAAGTCATTCGATACAGAAGGCACTTTTGGAAAATCAGTTGCATTCTCACCAGAAAGCTTATAACGACCGTTATCAGAACTGATTTCTATACTATAAGTAGATTCGTCAATAGAGAATGTTACAGGTTGATCAGGTAAGTTTTTTAATGTGTCCAATAAAATCCTTGCGGGAACAGCAATATTTCCTTTTTCCTTCGACTCCACGGTGATTTCTGTAATCATGGAAGTTTGAAGATCAGAGGCAGTTACTGTGAGATTACTCTTTTCAATTTCAAAAAGAAAATTTTCAAGAATGGGTACAACAGGGTTTGTGGTGATCACACCGTTGATATTAGAAAGCTGCTTTAGAAGGTAGCTAGAGTTAACAATAAACTTCATTGGAAATCAGTGGTTTTGGTTATCAAGACGGTAAAGGTAAAAAGAAAAACTAATACAGAAAATGGCTGAGTTTCACGCCAAGTCGCAAAGACCGCTAAATAAAAACAGATGATAAACCCTTTGCGGCTTTGCGTGAAAGGATAGTTATCTAAGAACAAAAAAGCCCCTTTTCCTCGCAATTGGAAGGATATTATTGCGGCTGAAAATAACAGGTTGATTCTCATCAAGCCTGCCAACTACTTTAGGATCATTTTTGAGGGGAGCAAATAGCTCCAGCGAATAGGTTTTATCAGCAATGTCCCTTACTTCAATCCGGAAGGAAGCATTTGTGTTGAGTAAACTGTCGTAAGAACTCGAGAATCCGGGCTTGATAAACTGATCTGCGCTCAAAAGCGACACGGCATCAAGATAATCATTGAGTTTTGTGGTGTCCACTTCAGCTATACCCTTTATACCAAAAAACTGATCTTTGAAAGACACTTCAAAGTTTTGAGTAGGATCTTCCGGAACAATCATATTCAGGCTCTTGAAATTTCTCCAGTTAAAATTAAATACACGCTTGTCGCGCCAACCGTTTTCATTCAATTCTAAAATATAAGAAACATAAAGTCGATAACCCGGAATAACCATCACATACGATGGCTGACCGATTGATTCTTGAAAATAGGCTTCTGTCTTTTGTTCATTACCACCAGCTCTAAACGATTGAATAAGATTTTCACCCTCGTAAAGAGTAACCATCACACCACTTTTTGAAATGATAGAGTCAACAGAATTTAATTGACTATTTGAAACTGGTCTCTTCGGTTCTGCTTTTTCAAGTGTGGCAAATAATAATTTTATAAGTTGCCGATCGGCTTCATAGCGGTTGTTTACCGACCATCTTGTTCCATTAAAGTCTAAGGTAACTTTACCTGGCGAGGATTCTAACACAACTCTATTTACGTTAGTCCCCGCTTCCAGTTTAAATAAAGAAGTATCAACCTCAATTTGATTATTTGTATTGCCAAAGAAATAAAAGAAAATACACAGGAGTGTTATACCAATAAATGAAACTAAAAGCCGCTTATTTCTCTTCTCTTGCATTATCTTAATCTAGGTTAAATAGTTACATATCATAGCGGCACAGCCGCCAAAAATTTGTTGCCTTCAATCCTGTAAGGACATAGCTGCATCGCACCGAAATATCTTTATTTACAGCCATTTCAATCTTCAAAGAAATCAAAAACATATTCGTCTTTAAATGCTATCTCATTCTTACGAAGCATCTCCATGCATTCTGATTTAAATGATTGTTTCTTATGATGTTGTTCCTGATTCAGGATATATTTCACAACAGTGTCTAATTGGGAACGGGAGTGAGAAAAAGCACCATAACCTTTCTGCCACTCAAACTTGAATTTTGATAATTTGTTTACTTTAACCCAATCATTACTAGATGTTTTGATGTTTTCAACCAAATCAGGCATCAATTGATTTACGTTATAGCCGACAAAAATATGGATATGATCGGGCATTGTTCCTATTGCAAGCAATTTGTGTTTGTGATTTTGAATAATTCCAGTGATATACTTCTCTAGATCATCCTTCCACTCCTTCTTTACCAGGGCATTTCGATTTTTAACCGCAAATACCAAATGTATGTATAGTTGTGTGTAGGTGTTTGCCATACTTAATGTTTCGGTGCAACCACCTTGTTTACATATTGGAAATTTCTACAAATTTTTTGCGGCTCTGCCGCTGGTTTCACAGCATTAATTAAATTACCGATTAACAGAATAGATTAGCGCCAGAGGCGCATAATCTTTGTAGAATTCTTGCACACAATATTATAAGGTGCATAGCACCGAAATATTTCCAATGTTCAATACGTCTATAATTCTGAAACACATTCAATATTTTCATGCATCACTTAAAATTGGAATATTTCCTTTTACGCAAATAGCTAATCAATAAACCCAATAAAGCAACTACTACCAATGGAAGTATCAAATTGATGGATTGCCAGTATGCCCTGTTATTTCTGATCTTCTCTTTATCTAAGGGCCTGATCTTCACCTCATTATTACGGGCTTTGATCAAACCATTTTCATCGATCAAGTAAGCCATCATATTTCTCAACAAATCTTCATTAGCAAATGTGTATTGGGTTAACGGATCGAACCCCAATTGTTGGGGCTGACCATTTCTAGGGTTCACATCGTTTCTTACTATATCTCCGTCAGCCACTACAATTATCTTAGTTGATTTACCTTTCTCAATAAATGTTTTGAAGTTAATGCCTTCAGGGATGAATCTATTTTTGTACAATGATGTGAATTCCCCTTCCAGCAAATAGGCAACAGAAATTTTACCTTCCGAAAAAGTTTCAGGGTTTACGTTCTTGCGCAAATCACTTACACTTACCTTAACTGGTGCGGATACTTTTCTAGAATAATCTGAGCTAAATAACAAAGGTGTTTTGCGAATACCTGTGGCTTTGACTGTATCGATACTGCTGACAAACTTTGTAAGAGTTGCATCCAGATTTCGCGTAATCGGATGATCTGCATATTGATTGATCACAGGAAAGAAAAGCCAATCCATTTGCATAATCTGCGGCCGATTATTGACAACACTTGTAACGATCGGATATTTGGATGCATTTCGATCTTGTACCAGATCCGGGTTAACTCTCACTCCATATTTGAATAGCTGATCATCCAACCTAAGATCATACGGAAACGCAAAATAATTTTCACGCGAGGCAGAGTCCATCACCGCATCAAGCCGATCAAGCAGCAGCAGCAATTTGCCGCCATTCATTACATACTGATCCAATTTATACTTTTCGGATTCCGTAAATCCCAATCGTGGCTTTGCAATTACCAACGCATCATAATTTTCAATAACCTGCTTACTATTGATGTTAACATCGAAAACATCATACTGATCAAGGAGGGCATTATTAAAACTGGCTATATCAAGACTATCCAATTCGCCATGGCCTTTCACCATTCCTACTCGCTTGCGGTTAGTACTACTGATTTTATAAATAGCGTTTGCCAACTCAAATTCAATTCCCTCAATGGATTGATTCAATACTTCCTGCGAGCCCAGCGTGCGGTTTCCTTTGAAGAGCATTACACCAGTTTCAAATCCTGCAGAAGAAATCAGTGCGCCCGGAAAAATAATTTTCTCGGAACGTTCACCATCTTTTGACTCAATCACTGGCAAAGCTTGAATTCCTTTTGAGGCCAACCCAGACATAAATTCATTCCTCGACTTTTGGGTCATTGCCCCCGATGGATCTGTAAACGTGAATTGAATTTTGTGATCTGAGTAAATCTGAAACTCAGTAAGGGTCTCTTCGATAGAATTTCTCAATCTTTTGAAGGAGGGATTCAATTCCCCCTCTAAAAAAACTTCTACGTAGACTACATCCTCAAGATTTTTTAGTAAGTCTTTTGTAGGTTCTTTAATGCTGTATCTTTTTTCCTCCGTTAAATCAAGACGAAAAAAATAATGAGTTCCTATAATATTAAGAAGTATAACGAATGCAATACCATTTGCTAACAAGAGCATATCGCCCGTACTTCGTTTGCTCAACCAGCTTTGCTTTGGTACTGCTTCCATGCTTAGTTATGCTGACTTACTTTAATTTTTGTAAAGAGCAACATCAAAGATGTTATGCTCAGAAAGTAAACGAGATCGCGGCTATCAATCAATCCTTTGCTCATGGATTCGTAGTGATACAAAATTCCAAGTTGCTTGATGAACAAGGCTTGAGAACCAAAAAAACCAGAGAGCGAATCAAGACCAGAATAAAAAATAAAACAAAAGAAGGCTGCGAGAATAAATGCTACAATTTGATTGGGTGTAATGGAGGAGGCAAAAATGCCAATTGAACAAAAAACTCCGCCCAATAAGGCGAGTCCGACATAAGATCCAATTACACCTGGTGTATCCACATTGCCAACCGGACTGCCTAAACTCACTATCGAGAAATAGTAGACAAGCGTGGGCAGCAAAGCAATGATAACGAGCAGGAAGCCAGCCAGAAATTTTCCGATCACAATATCCCAATCCGTTAATGGTTTAGTAAATAGTAATTCAAGCGTTCCGAGTTTTTTTTCTTCTGCAAAACTTTTCATGGTGATAGCTGGTACCAGAAAAATGAAAACGAATGGTCCCATGGAAAAAAGAGTGTCCATATCGGCAAAGCCATAATCCAAAACAGAGGTTTCAGGAAACACCCACATGAGCAAACCAATCCCCGTAAGGAACACTGCGATCACGATGTAGGCAATCAATGAGTTGAGGAAGCTTGTAAACTCTTTCTTGAAAATGTGCAGCACTCTGATCAGCCTTTAGCGGGCAAAAGTAATGAATTTGGGATTGGAGATATGTGATTTTGGATTTAAGAATTGAGATTTAGGAATTGGCTCTCGCGAGTAAGGCATTCATTCTAAAATCAAAATTTCAAAATCTTAAATCTCTTAATTGGTTAACTCTCTGAATACAGACTCCATTGACATTTCCTCTTTCTTTAGTCCGAGCAAAGAGATCTTTCGTTCTGAAGAAAATTTAAAAATCTCAGGACGAAGATCGGTATCTCCTTCACCTATCAACTTAAACTTATTTCCGCCCAACGAAATCACCTCCTTTACATAAGGTAATGATCTCAGGTCATTGATCTCAACCATAGCTTCAAATTCAACTTCAATAGCAATAGTTTTATTTTCTTGCTGAAGAAGATTAACAAGTTTATCATCTGCCACTATCTCTCCCTTGTTGATTACAATAACCCGGTCGCAAATGGCTTGCACCTCCTGCATGATGTGTGTGGAGAATATTACCGTCTTATTGACGCTGATTTCTTTGATAAGTTTTCTGATCTCAACAATTTGATTAGGATCAAGGCCAGATGTCGGTTCATCTAAAATCAATACTTGCGGATCGTGGATCAGTGCCTGCGATAATCCGACCCGCTGCCGATAACCTTTTGAAAGTTCTTCAATTTTTTTATTCTGCTCACGTGTGAGCCCACAAAGCTCAATTATCTCTCCTACCCGATGTTTTAATTTTGCTGACGACAATCCATAAACGCTACCAACGAAGCTTAAGTGTTCATGGACATACATATCCAGATACAAAGGATTGTGCTCTGGCAAATAGCCTACAATTCTCTTCACTTGAAGTGGTTGCTCCGCCACATCAAAACCCCCCACTTTAACTTCCCCGCTTGTGGCTGGAAGAAAGCCAGTTGCGATTTTCATAGTGGTAGATTTACCAGCTCCATTAGGACCAAGGAATCCAACAATTTCTCCACCCTGAACAGAAAATGAAATGTCATTCAGTGCCTTTTGACTTCCGTATAGTTTGGTCAGGTGACTTATTTCTAATGACATATTTTCTATCGCGCAAAAGTAATATTATCTGCCAGCAATCTCCATATAAATTATTTAAGGGTAAATCGAATTGGTATTTGGAGTTCGAACTATTAAATTTTTTGTTAAAAGTTTACCATTATGCTTCCTGGCTCATTAATTGCCATTACATTCGAAAATTCAGACATTTGCAATACAATTCATATTCTATGCGAGTTTTAAGCACTATCATTTTCCTGTTGGTCTCTACCTGTTGGTCAATCGCTCAACCAGGTTATAAAATTGAATTCAAAATAAATGGCTGGAAAGACACAACTGTCTATCTCGGCTATTCATTTTGGGATCAGACCTATATAAAAGATACTGCCAAAGTAAATAGCCAAGGTGCCTTTTTCTTTGATGGCTCTAAAACATTGCCACAAGGGATGTATTTTCTTGTATTAAGTCAGTCCAAGATTTTTGATTTTGTCATTGGCAACGATCAACAATTCAATTTGGAGACCTCCAACGAAGATTATATTCGAAATGTAAAATTAACTGGTGATGAGGATAACAAACTTTTCTTTGAAAATATGACCTTCAACATGGAGCGGCACAAAGAAGCAGAACCTTTCATTAAAATTCTACAAGATAGTACCCTTGCCAAAGATGATCCAGCTAAGAAAACCGCACAAGAATCTTTTTCAAAAGTAAATGAGAAAGTAATGGCCTACCAAAACCAACTTATAGCAAAGTACCCGACAACATTAACGGCCAGACTACTCAAGTCTTCAAAGCAAATTGAAATACCTGATCCTCCGAAGAAAGCTGATGGTTCTATTGATTCCACCTTTCAGTTCAGGTATTATCGTGAGCATTTCTTTGACAATTTCGATTTAGCTGATGAAGCCTTGCTCCGTTTACCCAAGGTGATCTATAAGGACAAAGTAAAAGAGTATTTAGAAAGACTCTTTGTTCCAGATCCTGATACAATTACCAGAGCTATTATAAAACTTGCAGATAAAGCGAAGAAAAACCAGGAAACCTATAAATACCTGGTTTGGAATTGTTTGGTGAACTATCAGGCTCCGGAAATTATGGGACTGGACAGGGTGTACGTTAATCTGTATGATAAATATTACGCTTCCGGAGAAATGGACTTTTGGATAAACTCAACGGTCAAGAAAAACATCAAAGACTATGCGGAGAAATTAAGGGGCAGCTTAGTGGGAGATCAGGGGCGCAATCTAAAGATGCAGGATCAAAACTTACAGCCGAAGTCACTCTATGATATTAAAAAGAAATACACATTTATTTTCTTCTATGACCCTGATTGTGGCCATTGCCGGGAAGAGACTCCAAAATTAGTTGAGTTTTATAATAAGAATAAAGTAAAATTTGATTTAGAAATTTTTGCAGTCTCTGCAGATACCTCTTTGCAAAAAATGAAAGACTTCACAAAAGAGTTTAAAATCAACTGGATAACGGTAAACGGACCAAGAAGCTATATCGGCAGTTATAGTAATTTGTATTATGCTGAACAAACGCCAACGCTCTATATCCTTGACAGTAAGAAAAAGATAATTGCGAAGAAGCCACCCATTGATAAACTAGAGGATTTTCTGACTAACTACGAGAAATTTCAAAAGCTAAAACAGGCTCCCGCAAAGGGAACATAAGTTTCAGATTAAAAGCCACAAGTTTCAGAATTCTGCACCCACATGAAACAAAAACCTTGAACTGAGAACATTGATCTGATCAATTCAATGCGGTTTTATAACAATTGGAACAAAAAATCTTTGTTCTAATGCAACTATTTACCCTTTTGAGAGTATCTAAGGAATATAACAACTAACCTATGGCACTGCTGGATACACTTTTC
>JAYVBN010000226.1:0-5535 GCA_043750455.1 Bacteroidia bacterium
TATGATGGAGTAATAAAATGACCGATTCGCTAAGGTTAAAAAAATATTTGCCGCAATAAGTGTAATAAATACCAGGGTTCTAACCTGATCTTCTGTACAACCTGAACGTAATGCCATTTGATAACAGGTGAGTGTTCCTCCTGCAATTACAACTCCTTGAACTATACTCAACCCTAATTCTTTAGCTGAAAAAAAAGTCTGCGACATTTTGCGAGGTGGTTGTCGCATAGCGTTTGCCTCCAGCGGTTCACTTTCGTAAATGATGGAGCAGGTTGGTCCCATGATTAGCTCCAGGAAAATAACATGCACGGGTGTAAATATATTCGGGTATATCCAACCCAACAGCAACGGTACTGCCACGGTAAGAATGATGGGGATGTGAATGGAGATAATATATTGAATGGCTTTTTTAAGGTTGGTATAAATGTGGCGCCCACTGGCAATTGCATCTACCATCTTTCCTAAATCATCATCGGTAAGAATGAGCGATGCCGCGCTCCTGGCTAACTCAGAGCCACGCTTTCCCATTGCAATTCCGATGTGTGCTGCCTTTAGCGCAGGGCCATCATTGACACCATCGCCCGTCATGGCAACAACTTGCTGGCGATTCTTCAAAGCGTTTATTATCCTCAGCTTTGCTTCTGGAAACATTCTAGTGAAGATGTTAGTGTCCAGCACTTTTGCTTCTAACTCTGAATCTGTCAACTTCACTAAATCAACCCCATCTAATACTTTATCAGCACCACGAAAGCCTGCCTGACCGGCAATCGCGGAGGTGGTTAACGCATTATCTCCTGTAATGATTTTTACTGAGATCCCCGCGTCATAAAAGTTTTGAAAAACTTCTTTTATGTTGGCCTTTGGCGGATCGTAAAATGCTACCAATCCAACAAATACAAATGGAAGTTGTTGCTGCTTCTCCGGGAAACTATTTCCCATAAAATGACTTTTTGCAACGCCTAATATTCTAAATCCTTTGCCTGCTAATGTTTCAACCGAAGTAAGTATTTGTTTTCGTGATGTTTCATCCAGCTTGGATACAATAAGAATAGCTTCAGGAGCTCCCTTGGCTGCAATAATTCTAACACCTTCACTACCTTCAAATACGTGCGTCATCATGGGTGGCTTACCATCTAAAGGATATTCATGAACCATCTTAAATTCCCTACGCTCATCAGTTACACCTAATGCTGCATAGGCCTCATGTAACGCCTTCTCCATGGGATCAAATGGAGTAATCTCGCTACCAAACATGGCGATCTTGATAACCTCTTGCGCTGCTGAATTTTTTTGCCAATCAACAGGTGAAAGACATTCAGAGCGACCTGCTACCACGAGATGGGCCAACGCCATACGGTTTTCAGTAATAGTTCCGGTCTTATCAGTGCAGATTACAGTAGCCGCTCCAAGTGACTCTACCGTCTTAGTTTGTTTAACAATAATTCCTTTTTTCATCAAGCGCCAGGCACCCAACGCCATAAAGGCGCTGAAAGCGACTGGTATCTCTTGGGGCAAGATTGACATGGCAAGCGTAAGACCTTTCAAAAGACTATCCAGAAAATCGCGAGAACTGAAATAGTTAATGCCCCATACAAGCAGGAAAACTCCAGCACCAACTAATGCCATTTTTTTTACAAAGCCCCCAATCTGAATTTGCAAAGGTGTTTTTTCCTCTTCAATACTCTGTATAGATTGGCCTATCTTGCCTAACTCGGTTTTATCTCCAATTGCAATGACTGTAAAAACAGCTTGACCAGATACTACTTGTGTTCCCTGAAATACTCTATTGTTGTTGGTTCCAATTGATTTGTTGACAGAAAAAGATTCACCTGTTAACATTGATTCATTCACTAAAAAATCATTTGATTGGATGATTAATCCGTCCGCTGCGATCAACGAACCTTCTTCAGCAAGCAAATAATCTCCCATTACAATTTCGGTAGTGAGTATATCCACAAGCATACCTTTGCGGATGCCCTTCGCCTTTGGAGCGGTCATTTTTTTTAATGCCTCCAAAGCTCTCCTGCTTCTATTATCTTGATAAAATGAAATGGCAGAGACAAGCAAGATAGCACCCATCATAAAAAAAGCTTCCTGCGTTTGACCCAAAATAAAATAAATGGAAACTGCGCCTACCAATAAAATGAACATAGGTTCGGTGACCATGTCCTTTAGGCTTTTGAGCAGTGTATTTTGTTTTTTAACAGAAGATTGATTTATACCATGCAGCTGTCTGGCGTTTATAATCTCGGTATCATTTAATCCATTTAATCCAAAAGGGTTACTCGTCATGTTTTCTTAGTATTGAAACTATTGGCCGAATCTAACGATTTAGACAAAGAAAATTGGTGATGAAAATCAGCTTACAAAGTGATAGAGAATCGACCTGTGATTTTTGTATCTAGAGGGTGCTTCAAATAAAATAATTCTTGTAGATTTGCCAGCTGAAAATTTTGACCTCTTTTTATGCAAATAGATCAACACAAGGTAGCGTCCATTCATTACACCTTAACAAATAATGAAGGAAGCGTTCTGGATTCAAGCGCAGGCAGGGAGCCACTTACCTACATACACGGCACTGGGAATCTTATACCAGGAATGGAAGAAGGTATGCAGGGGAAAAAGAAGGGTGATAAATTCAATTTGAAAGTTTCTCCTGAAAAGGGATATGGTGTAAAGAGCGACAAACTGATGCAGCAAGTTCCAAGATCAGCATTTGGTGCACAGCCAATTGAAATGGGAATGCAGTTTCAAACTAACAATGGACAAGTTGTAACGATCACTAAGATCGGTCTGGATTCAGTTACTGTAGACGGGAACCATCCTCTCGCAGGTGTTGAACTTAACTTTGCTGTGGAGGTTTTGGAGGTGCGTAACGCAACGCCTGATGAAATTTCTCATGGCCATGTGCATGGGCCTGGTGGCCATCATCACTGATTTAAAATTTAAATCCTGGATTTATCGGATCAGCATAAGTTTGCCTTGCTGGTTAAATTCCTTATCACTGGCACTTATTTTCATTCGATAGATGTACATGCCGTTTGGCAATGAACCGCCAGAAAGGTCATTGGCCTGCCAGATCAATTCGTTGAAGCCAATATTAAAATCAGTGACATCCTCTTGGTTGAATTCCTGAACCAGTCTGCCTTCAGTTGTAAAAATCTGAAGAGAGAAAAAATCAGGAAGTACATTTCCCGCCAACTGAAATTGAAAGAAAAAATCACTGAAAGATGGATTCGGAAATACCGAGTTGAAGGTGAATGTCGTCTCACCCTTGACGAGGAAAGTAATTTGATAAGGCTCCTCTCCACTTTCATTGCCTGTTGCGTCTGCAGCCTCCACCCGAAGAACATACGCTCCATCCGTCAGGGTTTGCGGTCTGTACTCCACTCGAAAATCAGAAGTTGCTGTTGCCGGAAACCATTTTATCTCAGGGCTACTGAAATTAATTCTGGAAAATTTGCAGGGCGATACCTCACATGGCAAACTCAAAAAAATATGGACACCAATTGTATCGGTCTTTAACAAAAATGGATTTTCATCCTTTAATACAGCAAGAATAAACGGATTGACCGAAACATAGTCATAGTTGCGAACATAACGTCCATCAATTGTAACATCGAGCAAAGGGCGTGTGATATCTGGCTTTACTTCAATATACTCCGGAAGGGCAATGGCGTTGTTATCGTAATAATGCTCGGGCATAATTTTCCGGTTAACGAAAACGTTTAAATCATTCAACCCGACTTTGGATTTTGTATCAAACGTGATAGTGAAAATAGTACTATCGTTTTTGCCAGGCGCATCAATTGAAAATTCCTGTTCTTCTTTGGTTAATGTTGAGTTGTTGAAAATTTCCACACCTACCTTTAGAGGGGAGGGAAAGCGTTTGTTAGAGATGTTTATAAATTTAAATTGATCAGACCAGGGGCCGCCTTCTTGAACAGTTTTCACTTCCAGCTCACCACTATGAAGCAATACTCCCTCAGCAACAGGTTCGTACAGCACTAGCCAATTCTTCAATTGCACAGGAGTTAAGGTTACTTCGTCTGTTGTAGTTAACTCAACCCTTGCGTATGGATAGTTGATTGCGTTTAGATTTGATAGATCAAAATCACTTATAATATTCTCCATTACTAATGAATCTGTTCCATCCATCTTAATTCCAAAAATTGAAAAACTATAATTATCATTTGGTTCTGCATCTGAAACTTTTGCAATGAATTGCTTCCAGTTTTGTGCTGGTCCTATAATAACAGACCTCATTTTCCCATGAGTTTCACGACCCGTGATTGTTTCTGAAACTTGAAGCTCTTGTTCGTTCTCTGGCGCAAGTGTGGTGGTAAATACTTTTGCTGTACCTGGGCTGGCTCCCTTTCTACCAAAAATTATTAATGGCTCACCCTGGGCAAGAGAAGCAATATCAGTTGCACTAATTCCAAGTTCACCAAGCTTATTTTGAACTTGGCTAGACCAGGACAAGTACCCTGGATCACCGATTGAAAAAATGACTACCGAATCGCTTACATTAATATTGTCAACATACGTCAAAAGATCATTACCACTTCCAGTTTCAATCTCAGATAATAAAAAGCTATTAATCAATTGAGGCTCCCTCCCACATGTGCGAGGGTCTTGAAAATTAAATGGGATGCCTGCATAAGGAACAGTGGTGGTCTTATCAAATGCGATCAGGTTAATGGTATTGTTTCGGCATGGTTGGCCTTGTGTGCTCAGATTATACTCCGAATTATTAATCTTAACAGAAACTGATGTATGGGGAGCAGGGTTGCTACTACCATACGTTCTGACAAAAATATCTGCAACTGTCTCTGTAAATGATAAACCATTCACAGGATCATTGGTAAGATTGATCAGGCTATTTTCCATTAACTGAACACCATTCGATTGTGCCCAGCCTTCCGGACTGGCGTTTATGAATGTGAATGATGTAGTTACCCATTCCTCACTCTCACCTTCTTCTGGTGCATCGAATTTTGTCCTCCAGTAGTAAACCAAAGAATCGTTTTGCAAGAGATCGGTTGAAAGTCTGGCCAATACTTTTCCTGAAATCTTTTTCGTTTTTAAATAAGGGCTATTAAAAGTATTAAGCGTATCAATTTCAATTAGAAAGTCGCGGCTAGGCGATAATAAATCGGTGTCTTGAAAAATGAATTCAACCGTTGAATTACTTACGATGGAGTAAGGAATAGGGTATAAATTTTTTGTGCCGTTGGCCGGAATTGATATGAGCAGTTTTCCTGTGTTATTGTTCTTACTAACCTCTTCAATTTTGTTTTCAGGATCAAGAGTAACAGAAAATTCGTTTGCCCCAGAACCATCGGTTTGTCCCTTAAAAAGTTTGAAGCTAAGTGTATCCTGAAAAAAAGGACTCTTAAAAGCAGAATCGTATTCTGTACTTGATCCATCGCTAAACTTTCGAATGAGTGTTACTTCCAGAGGTGTTTTACGAGCCATCCCAAAATTTTTCACAATCACTTTAATGGCAAAAGAATCGCTCAAAGCTGTCACGGG
>JAYVBN010000227.1:0-2535 GCA_043750455.1 Bacteroidia bacterium
AACTCACGTCTTTAACTCAAACAGTAGTTGCTAATAATTTTTCATTCAAAGAGGAGATTGCCTCTACGGATAAAAATCCAATTCCCTTTTTTCCGACAGAGAAGGAGTCGCCTATTAAGTACATTGTTTTTATTTCAAAGGAGAACAGGACATATGATGATGTGTTTGGCCAATTACAAAATGGTGAAGGAGATTCAGCCTTGGCTCGGTATGGTGCGAATGTATCGTTCAGCAACAATAAGAAAACAATGAGCGTAGAAAATGCCACGGTAATGCCCAATCATCTTGCCTTAGCAGAACAGTTTACGATTAGTGATAATTTTTATGTGGATGCAGATGTTTCTGCCGATGGCCATGTGTGGTTAACAAACACCTATCCTAATCAGTGGATGGAAACGCATGCGCCTGCAGCGTATGGCGGCAAGCGTGGTCAGAAGGAAGAATCAAAAGCTCCTGGAAAATTTGGAATGACGGGTGCCGCTGGTGCCATTTTTCCCGAAAGTTACAATGAAGCTGGTTCGATGTGGGAACATCTGGAACGGAGTGGCATTGAGTTTTACAACTTTGGTTTTGGTGTGGAGTTCGATGCCGGAGGTTTTTCCGATTCTACTTTTAAATATGGAGGTGTGCGTTATTTGGTAAACTATCCATTGCCAGGCCCATTGTACAATCGTACCTCGCGATTGTTCCCAACATTCAACATGGCGATACCCGATCAGTTTCGGACCGATATTTTTATTAAAGAAATAAACGAAAAGTTTATTGATCAGAAAAAAGATCTGCCTCCAGTGCTCACCTTACAGTTGCTTAACGATCATGGAGCGGGTGAGCGGCCAAAGGCTGGCTTTGCTTTCAACGAAAGTTATATGGCCGATAATGACCTGGCACTCGGCAGGGTAGTGGAGTACCTGAGCCACTTACCACAATGGAAAAATATGATGATCGTGGTAACTGAAGATGATGCACAGGGAGGAAAGGATCACATAGACGCGCACCGCAGTTTATTGATGGTGATATCGCCATACGCTAAAAGGAATTTCAACTCACATCAGCATTACAGCTTTGGATCCATCTTCAAAACTTTTTGGAATGTGTTGGGAACACCGTATCTCAATCAATATGATTTTGGTGTGAATTCGCTGGGCGATTGTTTTACGGCAGAGCCTGACTTCACCCCGTACAATGCTCTTGCTGTCGACCCAAGAATATTTGATCCTAAAGTTGCGCTTGATCCGCTGGATGAGAAATTTGATTGGGAAGCGTTGAAACAATCACCTAAATTGGACGACCCGGATGAAATTAAAAAAGCTCTTAAAGACGATGGCCGGACAAAAGTGAATCACTAAAACTACTACTGTTATGCAATCGAAACCTGCGTTCTTACTTTCACTACCCATTCTTGTTTTTATTTTTGGCGCTTGCAGTAAGGGCGAACAAGAGAAAGTTCATTTGGATTCTTTAGCAAGTCAGCTGGCAGCAAGCCGCGTGCTACTTCCCAATGGTTGGTCGCTCAGCCCCGTTGGTACAACATTGCCGTTAGGCGATTTTCCGTTAAATCTTGTGGTATCTTCTACCGGAAAATTTATGGCAGTTACAAACAATGGCCAGGGCAAGCAATCACTTACGTTGATTGATCCAACATCTAAAAAAATACTGCACGAAATTGAAATCAATAAATCATGGTACGGCCTGGCTTTCAATACATCTGAAACCAGGCTTTACGCTTCCGGTGGAAATGATAACATGATTTTGATTTATGATATTACTGATTCGCAGCTAACAAAAGTCGACTCAATCGTTCTAGGTGAACCCTGGCCTGTAAGAATTTCACCTACCGGAATAGCCATTGATGATGAAGCTGGAAAATTATTTATAGCGACTAAGGATGAAAGTTCACTTTATGTAGCCGATCTCGCAACAAAGGAATCAATTAAACTCCCCCTCGGCCATGAAGCATATGCATGCGTGCTTAGCCCCGATCGGAAAGTATTGTATGTATCGCTTTGGGGAGGAGATAAAGTTGCCTTGGTCGATCCCGAAAGGTTACAGATAATAGCTACCGTTGATGTTGGAAGTAATCCTAATGACATGACGTTGACAAAAGATGGAAAATTTCTTTACGTAGCAAATGGAAATGATAATTCTGTATCCGTTATCGAAACGTCAACTCTAAAAGTGATTGAAGTTTTTTCGTCAGCACTTTTCCCAAACTCTCCTGCAGGAAGCACCACTAATGCAGTTGCTTTATCTGAGGATGAAGAATTGCTGTACATTGCCAATGCCGATAATAACTGCCTTGCCGTATTTGATGTAGAAGAACCAGGTAGTAGCAAAAGTCTGGGCTTCATTCCAACGGGCTGGTATCCTACTTCGGTAAAAGTTTGGAAAAACAATATCTGGATCGCCAATGGAAAAGGTGCGACCTCTTTGGCCAATCCTAAAGGGCCTAATCCCTATTTGAAAAGAACGGACTCCACACAATATATAGGCGCACTTTTCAAAGGTACATTGTCAATAGTGCCGGAGCCTGGTCAG
>JAYVBN010000228.1:0-2452 GCA_043750455.1 Bacteroidia bacterium
GGGGGTGAAGATTGAACTTTAGCCACAAATTCACAGAAATTGATCAGTGAATCTGTGGCTTGGATATAGCTGATCAGTTTGATAAAATTTTAACGCTACAAACATGCTTACTCGAAAAGCTTTAAATCAGCGTATAGCAAATTTTGTTGAAGACCTGAAAACGGCTGGCTATTCACCCAGCCGTGTTGTCTTGTTTGGTTCCTATGCCAAAGGCAAACCCAATGAAATGAGCGATGTTGACCTGGCTATCTGGGACAAAAAGTTTACAGGATGTGGTACCGAAGATATTGAGCCAATAGCATCGATAATTTCTAAGTATCCTTTGCTGGAGTTGCATACCTTCTCAGAAGAAGATACGGAGAGCAACAATCCATTTGTAAAGGAAATCTTGCGGCACGGAGTTGTTGCGGCCTAAGTCAGTGATGTAAGGAAACGCTGATCTACAATAATTATTATGGATATGATCATTGCCCGGTAGGGGTGAAGATTTAGCTTTAGGAAACTCGCTCAATCACCGCCCCCAATTTCTTCAGCCTCCCCTCAATATCCTGATAGCCTCTGTCGATCTGCTCCACATTAGAAATCTCACTCTCACCTTGGGCAGATAGGGCAGCGATAAGAAGAGCAACTCCAGCGCGAATATCAGGCGAGGACATTTTAATTCCCCGTAAGGCTTGTTTGCGATCCAGTCCCATGATACTGGCACGATGAGGATCGCACAGAATGATTTGAGCGCCCATGTCAATCAGTTTATCTACGAAGAACAATCGACTTTCAAACATCTTTTGATGAATGAGAACATTGCCTTTTGCCTGCGTTGCTACAACCAAAACAATGCTTAATAGATCAGGCGTAAAGCCTGGCCAAGGTGAATCAGAGACAGTAAGTATGGAACCATCAATAAACGTTTCAATCTCATAATGCTCCTGAGCGGGGATGTGAATATCATCGCCCCTGAATTCCATTTTAATTCCAAGCCTTCTGAAAATTTCAGGTATAATACCTAATGCTTCAATCTTGCAGTTCTTTATGGTGATCTCAGATTGCGTCATCGCAGCTAAGCCAATGAAGCTACCGATCTCAATCATATCAGGAAGCAGTGTGTGTTCAGTGCCATGAAGTTTTTCAACCCCCTCAATCACTAACAAATTCGAACCAATGCCACTTATTTTTGCACCCATGCGATTGAGCATAGCGCAAAGTTGTTGCAGGTATGGTTCGCAAGCAGCATTGTAAATCGTAGTAGTTCCTTTTGCTAATACAGCTGCCATCACAATGTTGGCTGTCCCGGTAACAGATGCCTCATCCAACAACATATAGCACCCTTTCAGATGTGAGGCATCGATGTTGTAAAGATTTTCATTCGCATCGAAGTTGAACTTTGCACCCAGGTTTTGAAAACCAATGAAGTGGGTATCTAATCTTCGTCTTCCGATTTTATCGCCACCTGGCTTAGGAATATTGGCTTCACCAAAGCGAGCTAATATTGGTCCTAGCAACATCACAGAGCCGCGCAAAGTGGCTGCTTTCTTTCTGTACTCAGCGGTTTTTAAAAAGCTAGTGTTAACATTTGCTGCTGTGAACTTATACGATCCCTTTTGAAGTTTTTCAACTTTACATCCTAAGTCGCCAACCAGTTCAATCAACTTGTTGACATCAAGGATGTCAGGAATGTTATGTATAGTTACAGGTTCGCCTGTGAGCAACGGAACACAGATGACTTGAAGGGCTTCGTTCTTGGCGCCTTGCGGGGTGATTTCGCCTTTTAATTTTTGCCCTCCCTTAATTCGGAATGAACTCATTATTGATCTCTTCTGCGATGTGGATTATGACGTTTGAAATTGCGGCCTCCGCCACCTCCTTGATTGCGATTGCGATCTCTGCCATCACCACCGCGGTTATCTCCACCGCCTTGTGGCCTCGGTTTTTTACGTTCGCGATACAGTTTTTCAAACAGATTATCCTCGCGCACTTTTTCGAGGCTTAAAACTAACTTCCCTTGCGAAAGTATCTGAATATCTTTTACGATAACAGAATCATCCAGCGTCTCTTTATTGCCACTTGCGTAGAAGGTCTTCATCAACTTGCCAAGATAGATCGCGGCTTCTTCGCGCTCCGTAGGATCTTCCAGTTTGATAGCCTCTTTAACGAGCTTTTCGATGTTCTTACCATAATGCTTAAAGCGAATGTCACTTTGCGGATAAGAAACCTTCATTGGCTTCTTGAAAAGTATTTCACGTTCCGGCTTTGGATAGGGGCCATTCACTTCCAGATTGAAATCAGCAATGATGTACAGATCATCCCATAACCGCTGCGGATTTTCAGGCTGATCTTTCAAAGAGGGGGTGAGTTGACGAATGAGATCAATCAACGTATTCGCCATTTCTGTTCTCTTGTTTTTATCAGGAACAGACCGGATATGATCTACCAGATTTTGTACGTTGCGGCCGTA
>JAYVBN010000229.1:0-2692 GCA_043750455.1 Bacteroidia bacterium
AGAAGTGGTTATTTCCGGATTGGCGACAAGTGTAAAAAGGTCAAATTTGGCAAACTCGGTAGCTACACTCTCCGCAAAAGACCTTTTAGGAACAACCTCACCAGTAACTACAGATGGTGCTCTTCAGGGCAAATTAGCTGGAGCTAATATAGTTGCCAATGGTTCAATGCCAGGCGGTGGTTTCAACATGCAATTGCGGGGTGTTTCAACACTGGGCTCCTCAGCTTCACAGCCGCTTTTTATTGTGGATGGAATTTACATTGACAACAGCCAGTTTTCAAACGGAAGATCTCAAGCTAACAAAGCAACTGGAGGTTCTTCTGCTTCCACTCAGGATAACAATGCTAACCGTTTGGCAGATTTAAACCCTGATGATATTGAAAACATTGAAGTATTGAAAGGCGCTTCTGCCGCTGCCATTTATGGTACCCGTGCCAACGCAGGTGTGGTCATTATTACTACCAAGAAAGGAAAGGCCGGTAAAACGCAAATCAACTTCGGTCAGGATTTTGGCTTCAGCAAAGCGCTTAGCTTTTATGGCGGTGCCGATTGGGACGCGCAGAAACTGACAGATTGGTTCAGTGCTGGCGATATTCCATTGCTGAATGCAGCAAAAGCAAATGGTACCTATACCAATTGGGAAAAAGTAGTATTTGGCGAAACCGGCCAAATCAGAAACACAAGGCTAAGCATAAAGGGTGGAGATCAGAAGACTACTTTCTATGTAAATGGTAGCCTCTCCGATGAGACAGGTATTGTTAAAAACACAGGTTTTACACGGGCTTCCATTAGAACAAATATTACCCACAAGATTTCCAAGTGGTTGGATATTGGTGTCAATTCAAATTTTGTTCGGTCTGATAATGACAGAGGCTGGTCAGGTAACGATAACTCCTACATTAACTATGGTTACTCTCTTCCATATACCAGACCTTATGTAAATCTATACCCAGATGCACAAGGCAATTATCCCAACAACGGAAACGGTGTAGGTGAAAACCCGCTTGCCATTCGCGACAGAGCCGTCAATAACCAGCAAGTAAATCGTCTATTTCAAGGCTTCAATGCCAATGCATGGGTGTTTAACAATGACAAGCAATCATTAGTACTGAAATTTAATGGAGGTTTGGATTATCAAAATGGCTACGCTACAATTTGGTTGCCTTCAGATCTGCAATCGCAAAAAGCTGAACCAAATCCTGGTTTCGCGCAAGACACCCGCACAGAAGTAACCAATTACAACCTTCAGTTTTCTGGAGTTTATCAGTTAAATGCGATGGATGGCAAACTTGGTCTCACCACTTCTGCTGGTGTTGTTCAATTAGGTACCAATGCTCATTTAAACTATGTAAGAGGAGTAGGCCTTCCAGTAGGTGTATCTAACCCGGGTCGTGCATCTGTGTTCACCCCTGATGTTGAGAATAGGAAAAACACTGATCAGGGTTTCTTCCTGCAGGAGGAGGCAAACTTCGATGATAAAATCATAGCATCTGCCGGTTTACGAATGGATCGCTCAACATTGAATGGTGATGTTGACAAGTGGTACGCGTTCCCACGTGGATCAGTTGCAGCCAACCTTCACCGAATGATTGATATAAGTTCGGCTTTGAGCCAATTGAAAGTGCGAGTGGCGTATGGAGAGACAGCAGGATTGCCTGCCTGGGGTAATCTATATAGTCAAATGGGCATAGTTGCTGTTGGTGGCCAGACTGGCTTCTCACCATCAACTACTTTAGGGAATACTGGTATCAAGCCTGAAAGTGCTACTGAATTGGAATATGGGGTTGACCTGGGACTATTTAGTAATCGTGTTACAGTTGAATTCACCTTATATAATAAGAAAGTATTTGATCTGATTCAACCTTTGGTAACGGCTCCTACTACAGGTGTAACCTCTACAAATGCAAATGCGGCTGACCTTGTAAACAAAGGTCTTGAGCTAACGATTGCTGCCGATGTAGTTAGAAATGATAAGATCACCTGGAATATTCAACCGATGATCTGGTATAATCGCTCGGAAATTACCCGCTTGGATATTCCTGAGCGTCTGACTGGTGGTTTTGGTGCCACATTTGGCCAGTGGAGAGTAAAGGGTCCCGATGCAGCAGGTAATACGTACTCACCAACACAAATTGTCGGCCAGCCCCGGACTGATCCAGCGGATCCTACCTCTTGGACAGTGTATGGCGACCAACAGCCTAAATATGAGTTTTCGTTGAATCAACGGATTACATTCCTTAAGCATTTCGAATTCTCTGCTTTGCTGAATTACCGTCATAAGTTCACCGTGGTTTCCTTGACCCGCGTATTATGGGATGAAGGTGGAAATACATCTGACTGGAACTCTACCAGTTTGGGAAGAGACGCAGGCGGTAAGATACCTACCGATTCTAAAGACATTGTGGCCAACGGTATTGCCCGTCAGAATGTGAACGGATTGGATGCTGGTGGAGTGCCTGCGGAAGGTTATAACCCTGTTCTCACGAGCTTCCTTAAACTAAGAGAAGTGGCGCTTTACTTTAAGGTGCCTTCAGCTAGTCTGCAAAAGGTTTTTGGTAAAGCTATTCAGGGTGTGCGAATTGGTATGTCTGGAAATAACATTTATCGCTGGACGGACTACACAGCCGGATATGATCCTGAGAACTCGAACTTTGGATCGGCTGCGCTTGGAAGTGGTGTTGACTTAGGAAGC
>JAYVBN010000230.1:0-5447 GCA_043750455.1 Bacteroidia bacterium
CAAATGGGAAGGGGAGACAAGAAAACAAAAAAAGGAAAAATCTCAATCGGTTCTTTCGGTAACTCAAGAAGAAGAAAGTCGGCTAAGAAGAAAGTAGCAGTAGTTGCAAAAACTGAGGTAGTTGTAAGTTCAGTGGAAGTTAAACCAAAAGTTAAAAGAACTCCAAAGAAAAAAGAGGCTGCTGAATAATCAATGAAGAATTTTCAAAACATAGCATGGTGGTGGCATCTGTCGAACTTCGATCGGTCAACGGCTATTTTTTAATTAAACTATATTAGAATTTTAAGCCCGCTCCGATCACTCGGGGCGGGCTTTTTTTATAAGCCCTCTCCTCTGGAGAGGGTTGGGTGAGGTCATAACAAAGCATGGAAAGAAACCTTGGTCGAATAATAATAGAGACACCCTCTCCAAAAAATTAAGTCCGCTTCCCCTTCTCCTTCAGGAGAAGGTGTCCGCCAGTTGGCGGACGGATGAGGTGGAGAGGGCCGGGGTGAGGTAAAACGTAACTTATGAAGTACAAACTAAACATACGATCAAAGAAGCTGCTGGCAGATACGCTCACACCAGTGAATATCTATTTAAAACTTCGCGATGTTTTTGCAGGCAGTCTATTGCTTGAAAGTTCCGATTATCACGGACATGAGAATAGCTTGTCTTTCATCTGTTGCGAACCATTGGCCTCTTTTCAGGTGAGGGAGGAAGTGATTGAAATGAGATTTCCTGATGGTAAGAAAACAATTGAACCAATTTCTGAAAAGGGACAAGTCTTAGAAAAATTAGATGAATTCCGCAAAGCTTTTCTGACGGAAGAAAATTCAAAGTATAATTCAAGCGGACTTTTCGGATATATGTCGTACGATACAGTGCGGTATTTCGAAGATGTGCCCAATAAAAAACTCCCAAAAACCATCCCGGATATTCTCTACAAAGTATATCGCTATGTTATCGTGGTCGATCATTTTTCGAATGAACTGACATTGTCTGAGAATACATTCAACATCGAAACAGAATCAGGTCTTGATAAATTAGAGAAAATCATTTACAGCAATCGGTTTTCTACTTTTTCATTCAAGTCAACGAATGATGAAACTTCAAATGTGACGGATAACGAATATTTAGAAATGGTGAAGGCTGGAATCAAACATTGTCATCGAGGGGATGTTTTCCAGATTGTATTGTCCAGACGATTTACAAGCGGATTCAAGGGGGATGAGTTTAATGTGTATCGTGCGCTACGGTCAATCAATCCATCGCCCTATCTTTTTTATTTCGATTACGGCAGCTTTAAAATCTTCGGATCATCACCGGAAGCGCAAATCCAGATTAAGAATGGTGAAGCAAGCATCTACCCAATAGCGGGCACATTCAAAAGATCTGGCAATGATCATGAAGATGCGGCATTGGCAGCAAAACTTTCGCTGGATGAAAAAGAAAATTCAGAACATGTGATGTTGGTAGACTTAGCACGAAATGATTTGAGCCGCGATTCGCAGGAGGTGAAGGTGGAGGTATTCAAAGAAATCCAATACTATTCTCATGTTATACATTTGGTTTCAAAAGTAACAGGTCGATTGCATAAAAATGCTTCGCCTTTGAAGTTAGTAGCTGACACCTTTCCTGCGGGTACGCTGTCGGGGGCACCAAAACCAATGGCGATGAGCTTGATAGATAAGTATGAAAATGTCAATCGCAGTTTTTATGGCGGTGCACTAGGGTTCATTGGTTTTAACGGTGACTTTAATCATGCCATCATCATTCGTACATTTTTGAGTCAGGATAATAATTTGATGTATCAGGCAGGGGCTGGCATAGTGGCAAAGTCAATCCCTGAGAATGAATTACAAGAAGTGAATAATAAGTTGGAAGCGTTGAGAAAAGCTATTACAATGGCTGAAAGATTATAAAATTCTAAAATTAGAAGATTATGGCAAAAATTGAATCTTTTGAAGATATGGATATCTGGAGGGAAGCCGTGAAGATTGCGGTGAAAATTTACACAATCACTTCAGAAGGAAAGCTTGAAAAGGATTTCAGGGCTAAAGATCAATTAAGAGCCGCTGCGATTTCAATTTCTAATAATATCGCTGAAGGCTTTGAATATAATAGTAACAAGTCCTTTTTAAGATTCTTATTGTATGCCAAAGGTTCTGCTGGTGAACTTAGAAGTGAGCTTTTTGTTTTGAAGGAGGCGGGTATGATCAGTAATGATATTTTTCAGGAATTGCATGGTGATGTTAAAAAGCTATCTAGAAATATTCAGGGCTTCAGAAAATATCTTAAGGACTATGAAAGTAAAAAGAATCCCACAATCTTATAATTTTTTAATCTTATAATTTACTATGAAGATACTGGTACTCGATAACTACGACTCCTTCACCTATAACCTTGTTCATATCATTCGTGAATTAGGTTATGACATGGATATTTTCCGAAACGATAAGATCAAATTGGAAAATGTAAGGAAGTATGATAAAATACTTTTATCTCCCGGCCCCGGAATCCCGGATGAGGCGGGGATAATGAAGGAAGTCATCACAACCTATTCGCCAACCAAAAGCATATTAGGTGTATGTCTGGGTCATCAGGGCATTGGAGAGGCGTTTGGAGCGAAGCTTTATAACATTCCAAATGTTTTGCATGGCGTTACGTCCAAAGCAATGATAACGGACAAGACAGAAAAACTTTTTAAAGATGTGCCGGATCAATTTGAAGTATGCCACTATCATTCGTGGGCAGTTGTGGCTGAAAGTATTCCATCTGATTTGAAAGTGACAGCTACTAATCCAGACGGACTGGTAATGGCAATTGCTCATAGAAAGTTTGATGTGCGAGGCGTACAATTTCACCCTGAATCAATCATGACAGAGCATGGAAAAAAAATAATTCAGAACTGGTTACTTAATTAGAAACAAAAAATTAAATCCCTTTCAAAAACTAAGTTGGTCAGGGTAGGTCATCATAGCGTATGGAAGAAAAAAGTGTTCAACTAATAATAGAAATGCACCCTCTCCTTTTTCAGTCTTTAGGCCACATCCCTTCTCCTTTAGGAGAAGGTGGCCAAAGGCCGGATGAGGTGAGAGGGTCGGGGTGAGGTAAATAGTTAATATATGCAGAATAAAAAATTTGAACAGGTAGTCATTTAAAAACGAAATCTAGCACCCTCTCCTCCGGAGAGGGCCGGGGTGAGGCCATGAAAGAAATACTAAGTGAATTAATTGAGCACAGGTCCTTAAGCAAAGAGACCGCAAAAAAAGTCCTGGTTGATTTGGCTTCTGCTAAATACAATCCGAGTCAGATGAGCGCTTTTATGACGGTGTACATGATGCGCGCCATTACCATTGATGAACTGCAAGGCTTTCGCGATGCCATGCTTGAGCTATGTATTCCCATACGATTTGATGAGCCTGTGATGGATGTTTGCGGAACAGGTGGTGATGGAAAAAATACGTTTAATATTTCAACCCTTTCTTCGTTTGTGGTGGCAGCCGCAGGTCAACCTGTTTCAAAGCATGGAAACGTTGGGGTTTCTTCCATTTGTGGTTCTTCAAATTTGCTTCAGCATTTTGGATTTGAGTTCACCAACAACGCAGATGAATTAAGAAAGAGTTTAGATCGTGCTAACATTTTCTTTATGCACGCCCCACTATTTCACCCGGCAATGAAGAATGTAGGCCCCATTCGAAAAGAACTCGGTGTAAAAACATTTTTCAATATGCTTGGACCAATGGTCAATCCTGCTTTTCCACCGAGGCAATTAGTAGGCGTGTTTAGTTTAGAGTTGGCTCGGCAGTATGGTTATTTGTATCAAAACACACAAAAAGATTTTGTTATCCTTCACGACCTTCATGGTTATGACGAAATTTCCCTGACCGGGCCTTTTAAGATGTATACGAATAGTGGTGAAAAAATAGTTGAACCAGCTGATCTTGGTTTGCCACAAGTCGAAGCCGTTGAATTAAAAGGAGGTGATACGGTAGAAGAGTCGGCTAAAATATTTTTAGACATTCTTGAAGGCAAAGGCACAAAAGCACAAAATTCAGTAGTGATTGCCAATTCTGGAATGGCACTCTATGCCGGGCATCAGAAGGAAGGAATTAAATTAGCTATTGAGAAGGCACGTGAATCATTGACTTCTGGAAAAGCACTGGCAACATTTAAGAAGCTTTTGAACAAATGACCTCGCATTTTGAAAGAAGTTATGAGTCGCACAATTTACTTTCCCCTCTCCTTTTGGAGAGGGGAGTCGAAGCTTTTTCAAATTGCACAAACTTAGATGGGGTGAGGTACAATGAAAAGGCAACTAAACTTAATTGGAATTATTAACACATTAAACGTGAATATCCTCGATCAGATAATTGAATTCAAACGGAAGGAAGTGGCAGAGCGAAAAGTGCTTTACCCTATAGGTCTTTTGGAACAAGCTCCCAATTTCGCATTACCCATTATATCACTAAAAGCGTCTCTTTTAAGGGGAGACAAAACAGGGATTATAGCTGAAATAAAACGAAAATCTCCTTCGAAAGGCGTGATCAATACTAATGTTTCCATTGAACGAATTTCCAAGGGTTATGTGGACGCGGGTGCCTCAGCCCTTTCAATTTTGACAGATATGGAATTCTTTGGCGGCAGCAATGAGGATTTGATAACCGCACGGAAATTCAATTCATGCCCTATACTTCGCAAAGAGTTTGTTATAGATGAATATCAAATTGTAGAAGCAAAATCGATCGGTGCAGATGCTATTTTGCTCATAGCCGCTGTTCTTTCACCTATGGAGGTTGGGCAATTCACTAATGTTGCTCATTCCCTTGGTTTGGAAGTTCTGATGGAAGTTCATGACGAAAATGAAGTAAAAAATAATTTAAGTGCAGGAGTGGATTTAATAGGAGTGAACAACCGAGATCTTAAAACATTTAAATTGAGTATTGAAACAAGCAAGCGCCTTGCATCTTTGATTCCTCCTGATGTGATCAAGATTTCAGAAAGTGGCATTGAATCCCATGAAGCAATAGTGGAGTTGAAGAAATATGGATTCAAAGGTTTTTTAATTGGCCAAACCTTTATGCAAGATAGTCGCCCTGAAAGAGCTGCAATGAAGTTCATTGAAGAATTAAAAAGAGTGGAAAGCGGAAAGTAGAAAGCTTATTATTAGTTATGAAGGATAAGGTACATCTAAAAGTATGTGGTATGCGAGACGCTGAAAATATTCTTCAGGTGGCGGAGTTACATCCAGATTACATGGGTTTTATTTTCTATCCGAAGTCAAAACGTTTTGTTGGTAATGAGTTTAGATTGCCGGTGAACTTCCCAAAAAGTATAAAAAGAGTGGGAGTTTTTGTGAACGAGGCGACCTCTACGATCCTGGATACAGCCAAAGAGCATAGTTTGAATTTTGTTCAGCTTCATGGTGATGAGCCAGTGACACAATGTGCAGAACTTAAACAGAG
>JAYVBN010000231.1:0-3004 GCA_043750455.1 Bacteroidia bacterium
CGATCTGCTGATAAAAAATTAATATCGGAATAAATAAAATGAAGGCCATCAGGAAATCGAAAAGTACAACCAGTATGGATGATGCTGGAATGATAAGACGCGGAAAATAAATTTTCTTAATAATAGTGGCATTATTCACCATGCTGTTGGCAGAATTTGTCAACCCGGTTGAAAACATATTCCACAAAAGAAGTCCTGAAAAAACAAAAACAGGATATGGCAAATTTTGTGACGGCACATTTAGCACCCTGCCAAAAAAGAGAGTGAAAACGATCATCATGAGCAAGGGCTGTAGAATGGCCCACAAAAAACCTAAAAGAGTCTGTTTGTACTTGATTTTAATATCGCGCCAGGCAAAAAAATAGAACAATTCGCGATAGCGCCACAACTCCTTCCAATTGAAAAAGCTGTGATGGGCAGAATCTATAATTTGCTCTTCGGGATCAGTCATTGCAATTTACCTTGATCCTTTTGTTGGAAGGAGATTTGTGGTTTATTACCCATTTTTGGGTAAAGTTAGTATGAAAATTCTGTTCTTAATTCCTTATCCTGTTAAAGAAGCTCCATCGCAGCGGTTTCGTTTTGAGCAGTATTTCCACTTTCTAAAAGAAAACGGTTTTCAGATTTCATGTAAATCATTTTGGGATGAACAGACCTGGAAGATTTTGTATAAATCCGGCCATCTGCTTCAAAAAGCAGTTGGCTTTATAAAAGGGGTAGCCTTTAGGTTGACAGTTTTATTCCAGTTAAATAAATTTGATTTTGTTTTTATCCATCGCGAATGCCTACCAATTGGACCACCCATTGTAGAGTTTGTGATTGCCCGAATCCTCAAAAAGAAAATCATTTACGACTTTGATGATGCTATCTGGCTACCCAATACTTCCGAGGAAAATAAAATTGTGGCTCTGCTAAAGTGGCATAGTAAAGTTGCTTCGATCTGCAAATGGAGCCATAAAGTAAGCTGTGGTAATTCCTTTTTAGCAAATTATGCAAGGCAATTCAATACCAATGTGGTCATTAATCCAACAACCGTTGATACACTAAATCTTCATAACCCTTCTAATTATCCCACTAAAAAATCAACTTCGATCGTTATTGGATGGACAGGCACCCAATCAACTATACACTATATCAAATCTCTTGTTCCTGTTCTTGAGAAACTTGCAGAAAAATCTTCTTGCCCGCTACGCTTTTTAATTATTGCCAACAAAGATCCGGAGTTAAAATTAAAGTTTGTCGATTTTAAAGTGTGGTCAAAAGAAACAGAGATAGAAGATCTTTTACAAATAGACATTGGCCTGATGCCGCTAACTAATGACATTTGGGCTAGTGGAAAGTGCGGCTTCAAAGCATTGCAATATATGGCACTTGAAATACCTGCCTTAGTCTCACCAGTTGGCGTTAATACAGAAATTGTAGACAATGGTATAAACGGCTATTGGTGCACCACGGAAGATGATTGGATTGAATCGCTGGAAAAACTAATAGTGGACAAACAACTGTGCGAAAAAATGGGGATAGAGGCAAGAAAAAAAGTGACTGAAAATTATTCCGTTTCTTCAAACTCTTCAACTTTTCTTGGTTTGTTCTCATAATAAATGAGAATCATGGCCAACGCATAGAATGGTAATATTGGAATTTTATAGCGAACAAGTGTTCCAAAGTTAAAAGATGAAACACCTACTGCAAAAGCAAGAATTATTGAAAACACAAAAGAAAAACTGACATCAGGGTTTCTAAAGGATTTTAGAACGCCAAGTCCATATTTAAAAATTAGTACCAATGATAAAATAAGAAAGACTAAGCTCTCCAATGCCGATAAAAGCATAAGTGGATTGTTCACCTCCCACAAATACGGTCTGAACAAGGAGACATTAATTGCCTGAGGTGCTAATCTAAACATGGAGCCAAAAGAGCCATCAAGTTCACCTAAAGTATAGCCCGATCCTGCATCGCGCCCTGTTTGAAACCGAATATCGTAAGCTGTGATTTTTGCCGTCTTTGCAATGTTCTCCACCGCATACCTTCTGTCTCCTTCACCAACTTTGACTACAGAATAGTAAATGGAAAAAATCGATAAGACAACAAGTAGTGGGAAGATTAATATTTTTACTGCCATGGATCGAATCATATTGAGATTACCTAAGTATATCCATAGCAATGCAGCAGGTAGAAATGCTTGAAGGATAAATTTTTTAACTGAGAAAATACACCAAAGGGCGATTACAAATAGTAAAATATGAATAACCGATATTTTCTTCCGAATGAAGAGTTGATCAATTTCATAGGTTACCACGCCCAGGCAGGCCATCATGAGTGTATCCTTTAAAAGGCCAGACCCCCAGAAAAATACAGAGGGAATAAAAAAGGCAGCAAAAGCAATTTGCTTGAGTAATTCAGGATACTTTCTATAAAACGTCAAAAAAAACATCCACATGCCTATAAAGCTTAATACTGCAAAACATATAGCCGTAGCCGAATAGGTAGAAAAAGTAAAGAGGTCAAAAAGGGCTGCCAGCTTTATGATAAAAAAAGCTGAAGGATCGGTGAAGAAAAGTATTCGGCTTGAATACGTGTAGAAACTTCCGTCATGCTTTCCTCCAGACAGCATCATATCTAAACCTTTTCCTGGCGAATCAACAAAAGCCTCCCAAATATGGCGGCTGCCATGCGTGTGAAAATTGTAGGTGTCGCCTCCACTGTAATAAAACTGGTAGATAACACCCAATGCAATTGCCCCAATAATTTTTACGGAAAGTGCAGGAAAGAAATATTTTCTGTTAACAGCATCTGTAACATACGGCCGTATCAAGTAGGCCATTAGATAAACAAGCATGGCCACGGCTGGTGTAACGATAAGATCGCGTAGCTCCACAGTTTAAATTAACTAATTGTTTAATCTCCTTTTTCCAGTTTCTTCAATCTCTTCTTAGCATCTTTATAGGCCTCATCTTTTCGGCCAGATAACCGCTTCACTTCTTTAAAATAATTTTTTGCGGCT
>JAYVBN010000232.1:0-6410 GCA_043750455.1 Bacteroidia bacterium
AGAATGCCTCTATATATATGAACTTGTAATGGATGGCCGTTCGCAAAACGGAATTGTTGCCTGCGCTTCTGTGGATGACTACATGGAGGGACATATTAAGAAACATGAGCTTACACGGCCAGACAAAGAAACCGATCGAAAGAATCACGTGCGCGTTTCGATGATGAATGCAGAGCCTGTGTTCTTCGCTTATCCTGCCAATAAAGTGCTCGACCAAATTGTTGAGGCTATCAAAAAAAACGCTCCGATTTATTCTTTCCTGGCAGACGATAACATCCAACACAGATTTTGGGTGGTTAACAAACCAGACCAGATTCAATCCATCATCACAGCCTTTTCAAAAATGCCGACCACTTACGTTGCCGATGGACATCATCGTACTGCTGCGGCAGCTTTAGTTGGAAACGATTTGAAAAAGGAAAATCCTAACCACACTGGAAAGGAATCCTATAACTATTTTCTGGCTGTTCATTTTCCGGATAATCAATTAGCGATAATGGATTACAACCGCGTGGTCAAAGACCTAAACGGCCACAGTGTAGAATCATTTCTGACCGGGCTTGCTTATTCTTTTCACATCGATAAAAAAGGGAAAGGAGCATACCGGCCATCTCACCTTCACGAATTCAGTATGTACCTGGATGGAAACTGGTACGGGTTACTTGCAAAAGATGGCATGTATAACGATCACGATCCTATCGGAGTGCTGGATGTCACTATCCTTTCAGAAAAAGTTTTAAAACCAATTCTCAACATCCACGACCTGCGCACCGACAAGCGTATTGATTTCGTAGGTGGAATGCGCGGACTGAAAGAACTGGAACGGAGAGTAAATAGTAATGAGATGAAAGTTGCCTTCGCTCTCTACCCTGTTTCCATGAAGCAACTCATTGACATTGCAGATAGCGGTGAAATCATGCCACCTAAAACCACCTGGTTTGAACCTAAGCTTCGCAGTGGCTTAGTCGTACATAAATTTTAAGAAGCGAATTTTCAGAAATTGAACCTTAAACAGCCATTCTTAACCGTTTGGTGACTAGGCGGGAAAAAGTATTAACTTTATACTTTCATTCGACCACTAACAAAAAGAAAAAGTAAACTATGGCTAAATCACAAGAAACCTGGAGTAAGAAGGAGAAAGAAGACAAGAAGAAGAAAAAGAAGAAAGAGAAGGAGCAGAAGAAAGAAGAAAGAAAAGCCAACAAAGGCACAAAAAGCTTTGAGGACATGATTGCCTATATGGATGAAAACGGGAATTTCACCTCCACCCCACCCGATCCAAGTAAAAGAGTTGCCATACGCGAAGAAGACATCGAAATTGGTGTACCAAAAAATAGAGTATCTGTCCAGGAAGATCCCAATAGAAAAGGAACCGTAACCTTCTTTAACGATTCAAAGGGTTATGGCTTTATTAAAGATTCAGATTCACAAGAAAGTATATTTGTCCATTTGAATGGATTAACAGAACCCATAAAAGAAAATAACAAGGTGAGTTTTAGAGTTGAAATGGGACACAAAGGACCCAATGCAGTAGATGTTAAATTGATTCATTAAGCGGCAGCTCATTATCCCCATTATAAATGATCTCGATTTCTATCGAGATCATTTTTTTATATTCTGCTTGAAAATACCACATGCAAAGTTTTTGACTAGACTAGAAAAAGAAGTCTACTCCACCAGGCTGAAAATTCTGCTCCACCTGACCTTACGCAAGAGGTCGGCCTCGTTGTCGAGCGACATCCAGATAAACAAAGCTTTTCCCACAACATGATCCTCGGGCACAAATCCCCAATAACGAGAGTCAAGTGAATTGTGTCGATTGTCTCCCATCATAAAATAATAATCTTGTTTGAATGTATATTTTTCAACTACTTCACCATCGATCAATAACTTCCCGCCCTCTATTAACACATCATCATGGCCCTCATACTTGCTTATGATTTCTTCATACAATGGCAGTGTTAAATTATCCATGCCAATCTCCAATCCTTTTTTGGGAATAACAATAGCGCCATAATTCTGACCTGTCCATTCATTGGATTTTGAGATTGGAAATATTCCGTTGTCGGGAACTCCACTTTTCGTGTAATCTGCTTGTACCGAAGTGATATAAGGAACTGCCTTTACTTCTTTAAGTTGTTGGGATGTTAGCAACATCTTATAAATAGCCTGATTGTCCCTTGAGCGACCAAAAAAAAAGCAATCTTCAGAATCCAATCCCAGCTTTGAAAGATTTCGTTTGTTTATCTCATCTTTAGTAGAAACCAGGTAACTGAACTTCATATGTTCCGGATTTGAAATCGGTTGGCCATTCACGATCAACTGTCCTTCTTTTACTTCCAGTCTGTCTCCGGGAATACCCACACAACGTTTTACATAATAAGTTTTTAAATCAATAGGGTAATCAATTCCATCACTCAGACTTTTGGGAGGAATATTAAAGACTACTATATCCTCGCGCTTTACTTCACTGAAGCCGGGCAGTCGGTAGTAAGGTAATTTTATCCAGGGCAGGTATGATGGGATTTCTGTTCCCCAGATTTTTTGATGTGTCAATGGTATTTGTAGAGGAGTTCGCGTGGTGCGTGTTCCGTAATGAAATTTGCTTACAAAAAGATAGTCGCCAACAAGCACTGTATTTTCCATCGAAGAAGTTGGAACCACAAATGCTTCAACAGTTGTCCATCGGATAAGCGTTGCGGCTATAACTGCAAAAACAATGGCGTCCGACCATTCACGGACAAAAGATTTAGGTTTTACTTCTTTGGTCTTTTTCCAGAACTTCAAATTCATGACGGTAACGATTAGGGTGTAATTTCCTGTTTAACGAATCTTCCGTCTTGAGGTTCGCCTCCGCCTAAGCTATTGTCTGATAATATTAGAACTAACAGTTGATGTTCCGTTTGAAACCTGCACTGTGTGCATTCCCGAGCTTAACTCAGACAAATCAAGCCTAATTGGGTTAATCCCATTGGAAAAAGTGTAGCTCCTTTCAAGTTGTCCATTAACTGCAAATATTCTCACACTAACATTTTGAGCTGGCTCTGAAAGTACAACAGTTGTCCATCCTTGAGTTGGATTTGGGAAAATCACAAGTGGATTGACTCTTCCTTGTTCACAATCTGCTGCTCTCGCGTAAGTAATTTGTGTAGTAAATTTTGCCGGAGCATCGTAACCGATGGTCCTGTTAACAATTTTTTCAATCTCCAAACCATCACATCGTCTTTGGTATTGATGAATCTCTTTTGAAACAACGGTAGAACCACCTTGCGTTACCTGATGTTGAGTGGATTCTGAACTATCAATTCTTCCTAAATTATCAAAATAGTTTATCGACCTGCTTTCATATTCCCAGAATTCGCCAGAAAGGTTCCAGCCTTGATAGTACTCACTTTTTTTCAACTGGTCGCCAGTGAATTTCAAAAACGACTCACTTATGGGGATCCACGTTGAACTACTATCTGGAAGATATTCCATCCAATAATGATTCGCTTTGCCATCTGGGGCATAGTCAATGTAATTTCTCAGTCTTCCGTTCGATTCAGTTAAAATAAGTTGTCCATTTTGGTTGTAACGAAAAATATTTTCATAATACAGGCTGGTATCAATTCGGATGATATAAGCTACTTCCCGAATAAGCAGTCCGTTATCATATTCGTAACGATTAAGCTGTTGTGAATCAGAAGACTCCAGGATTTGGCAATTAGTGTTAACCGTATAAGAGATAGATGATTTCCAACCGATTGTATTATTGTCAATTAATCGTTCAGTTTCCATTTTGACTTTGCATCCGTTAGCATCATAAGAATAAGTATCTCTGTTTTCATAAGAATGGACTATTCCCTGATCATAAGTATCCTGACTAAACCAACTGGAAAATATAAGTTGCTGCAGATTATTGAAGGTTTGAGAACGCAAAGAGTAATATTGTAGTGAGTCAGGGTATCTTTTCCAACTCCATCCCTTCACAACTACTTCGTTGCTTTGATCAAATTCCTTTTCTTGCATCCATTTAAGAGTCCATTTTTGTTGCTTAACATTCCAAATGTATTGCGAAACTCCAACCTGTTGGCCATTCAGGTTATATTGAAACTGTTGATGCGAAAGTGGCTTCTCAATTCCATTTGAACTATAAATAGTAGTTTGAGCAATAGGTTGATCAGATTGGGCTACCGTATAAAATGTTAGAAAAGTAAGAACTAGGGTAGCAGTCTTCATAGCGCAAATTTATGAAATTTAAAGCCAATCGATTAAATCTGCGAACTGCTGATAATTTTCTAACTTGATCCTTCAAACTTTTCAATTATGCTAGATATAAATTCAATACGGTCGCAATTTCCATCATTAAAGCGCAAGCCCAATAACTTTCCAATAATCTTTCTGGACGGACCAGGGGGAACGCAGGTACCAGACCGCGTGGTCAATGCCATTTCAGATTATTACAAAACATCTAATGCTAATACACATGGTGAATTTATTACTACACATGAAACCGATGTAGTGATTGCCGCTATGCGCACATCCATGGCGGCATTGCTGGGAGCAGAAAATGCAAGTACGATATCAATCGGGCAAAACATGACCACATTGAATTTCGCCTTGGCGAGAGGTATTGCGCGATTGCTAAAGCCTGGTGATGAAGTGCTCATCACACAACTTGACCATGAAGGTAACCGTGGCCCGTGGCTGATGCTCCGCGATTTTGGAATTAAAGTCCGCGAAGTAAAACTCCTTCCGGACGGCCAGTTAGATTACGATGACTTTGCCTTAAAGATAAACGAAAACACACGCGTGGTGGCAATGGGCATGGCTGCGAATTCTATAGGCACTGTAAACAATGTGCAAAAGGCTAGGGAGCTTGTTTACAAGCATAGTGCCTGGCTGGTGTTGGATGCGGTGCACTACGCTCCTCATTTTTCAATTGATGTACAAAAACTGGGTTGTGATTTTCTGTTATGCTCGGCTTATAAATTTTATGGACCCCATATTGGAATTTTGTATAGTCGCCCAGGTTTGCTCGATCGCATCCCTACTGATCGCCTGCGCACCGCGGGACAAACTGCACCCGACTCAATAGAAACAGGAACTCTTAACCACGCTGCCATTGCAGGTGTTACAGCTGCTGTTGATTTCCTTGCCAGTCTGGGAAATGGAACAACGCTTCGGGAGAGATTAGTCAACGCTTATCAAAACATTGGTGAACATGAACGAAAGTTGGCCATTCAACTTTACGAAGGCTTAAAAAAAATTACTGGTGTAAAAGTAATAGGCCAAGATTTTTCTTCTGCACATCGGGCACCAACCGTTTCATTTACGCTAGAAGGAAAAACACCGCAGCAAGTGTGTGCACATCTTGCCACTAAAAACATTTGCGCCTGGGACGGAAACTTTTATGCCATACGCGCCATTGAGATATTGGGGCTACTGGAAAGAGGTGGAGTAACAAGGCTCGGGATTTCTGTTTATAATACAAGTGATGATATTGAGTCAACCTTACAGCAACTGAGGAATCTTTAATCCTTACCATGAAAATCAAAAAATGATTCTTCCGCGTCCTCTGTTAAAAAAATCATTCGGTGCTCACCGCCTCCCGACATAATAAACATACTTGTTGATTCCGGAGTCGCGGGTTTGGTAAAAAAATATCTTTTTTCAATCTCTCCTTCGTAAAACTGGTTCCAATAATCTTCCGTCCAGCCGCTGTTGGGTGTGGAATATTTGAAATACAAGTTTTTAAATTCTGATTTAGAAACTTCCTTTTCAAAATCCTCCATAGCTAAGATACTTTTTTAAGGAAGAGTAATTTAATCTTGATGTGTCAGGTCGGAAGACCTTCGTCACGGCACCATTGCAGAAACATTGTGTTGTGGGACGTTTTTTTTATACGTCAGCTCGTCACTTTATACATCAATCTCGTTGGCACTTTTACACCTTCACACCGTCCTGGTTCCCACTTATATTTTCTAAATAATTGGAGTAGTTCATTGTCCAACTTTGTACTCTGCGCTTTACCTATCGTTCTTAATCCAGTGATGTCCCCGTTTGGTTCAATAATAAACGAGATAAAAATCTTAATTTGATCTATGTCCTGGTCCTTGGGTATGTGTATAGATCCTAATTCAGAGTATAATTTATTCAGTCCGCCAATAACGCTCGCTTGAGTGTCAACGGTATTATATATTTCTCTATTTGTTAATGTGTCAAGTACTTTTTCACATTGAAAAGTCGTCTTGGAACTTTGTCCCAAAGCAATACTAGTCACTGTCGTCAATATTATAATTAAGAATCTCACTTTGTCCCAAAAAAATGACCCACAACGTTTGTGTTTCTGCAGTGGCGGGCATAGGAGGCCTTAGCAATGGAGCGAAGCGAAATGCTAAGGCCGACCAGTTGCGACCTGTCCCACGACA
>JAYVBN010000233.1:0-2802 GCA_043750455.1 Bacteroidia bacterium
GCATTAGAGCGGTATGGTCTAGAGGTTGGTCTTAAGAATTTTATTGACCGGATAAATGATCGAACAGACATCAAGGCAAGGTTTGATTACTTTGGCAAAGGGGAGGTTGCACCTAATATTTCACTAACCGTTTATCGCATTGTTCAGGAATTGATCAATAATACAATAAAACATTCCAAAGCAACAGAGATTAAAATCCACGTTAACCAGTTTGAAGATTTTATCAACGTAATGTATGAAGACAACGGCATTGGTATGCCTGATTTACCCACCGCAGGTTTTGGTATTCATAACATCGAATCCAGGGTACAGACTTTAAAGGGCCACGTAAGTTTTGAATCAAATGAAATGGGTACTTTTTATAATTTTGATATACCATTTAAAGCCGCAATATGACCAGGGTACTCTTAGTGGATGATCATACACTCTTTCTGGATGGGCTTGAGTTACTACTCAGCCGATTTCCAGGACAATATAGTGTGGTTGGTAAAATTCATGAACCATTAAAAACTATTGACTTTTTGGAAGGCGTTTCGGTGGATCTTGTATTAATGGATATTGAAATGCCTGGTGTAAATGGTGTGGACTTATTGAAAAGAATTGTTTCTCGATTTCCTCTGGTTAGAGTAGCCGTGGTAACAATGCATGACGAGGATCAATTTATTCAAGAAGTAATGGCAGCAGGTGGGCACGGCTTTTTGCTTAAATCTTGGGATAGCGAAGATTTACTTCAAAAAGTGAATTACATAACTCAAGGAATTAAGGTCTTTCCCAGCCGTCCGAAAAGATTAAACCAATCCGAGCATTTCTCCGATCGGGAGTCAGAAATCCTTAGACTCCTGGGCAAGGGAAAAAATAGCTTTGAAATTGCCGAAGAGCTATTTATTACGATAAATACAGTAAAAACGCATAGAAGAAACATGTTGCGCAAGCTGAAAGCCACAAATACATCGCAACTTCTCAGATTTGGCTACGATAACAACCTTATTTGAAAGAAACTAAGTTTAAACATCTATTCTCATAAAATACCACTTAATAGGTATTTCATAGTTCTGTAATTCCTACCACTTTTGTTTCCCGGATCAGATAGTGCAAATGCTATCCTATCCACATTCAGTGAAGAAGGGAGCCCAAATGATAAAGTCATTAACAGAGAGAGAAATTGAAGTGCTTTCACTTGTTGCCAACGGGTTTACGTCAACTAGAATTGGGAAAAAGTTAAAGATTAGTTCTGAAACAGTTAAAGTACATCGCAGAAATATGCTCAAGAAGGTGCACGCCCACAATACGTTTGAGTTGATGCGACTTGCCCTCAAACGAAAATGGATTTAGTTGAGTTTAGTTTAGGTTTAGGAGAGCCCCCACGTGGGGGCTTTTTTTGTGTCAATTATTTCAGGATTGATCTATCGCATGTAAAATAATTTTACATGCCTGTGAAATCTCATCTTCAGTGATGGTAAGTGGAGGTGCAATTCTAAAACTGTTAGGATGCGATAAGAACCAATAACAGATCACTCCGTTTTCCTTTGCATGGCTAACAATTTTATTTACCCGCTCTTCAGAATCAAAATCGAAGGCAAACATTAATCCAATTCTCCTAACTTCTTTTATTTTGGGATGAACTAAAGTTTCCTGGATTAATTTTCCTTTCGCTTCAACACGGGAAAGAATTTTCTCATCCATAATAACCTCCAGAGTTGCCAAAGCAGACGCGCAACAAACTGGATTTCCACCAAAAGTTGTAATGTGGCCAAGCATGGGATCATGCGTTAATGATTGCATAATTTCTGTGCTAGATATAAATGCACCGATTGGAAGGCCTCCGCCAAAAGCTTTGGCCAACGTGAGAATGTCAGGCACTATTTTGAATTGCTCAAAGGCAAAAAGGGTACCTGTCCTACCCATGCCACACTGAATTTCATCCAGAATTAGTAGTGCTCCTGTGCTTGTACATTTATCTCGCAAAGCCCGCATGTATTCAACCGAAGGAATTCTTACTCCTGCATCCCCCTGAATAGTCTCGATAATTACACATGCTGTTTGTGAGGTTATAAATTCCAGATCGCCTATGGTATTGAATTCAATAAAACGAATATCAGGAAGTAAAGGACGAAACGCTCTTTTTTTAATTTCATTGTCAGAAACACTTAGTGATCCATGCGTACTGCCGTGATAAGATTTCTTACAGGAAATAATTTCAGTTCTTCCGGTAAATCGCTTTGCAAGTTTTAGTGCACCTTCATTTGCTTCTGTGCCGCTGTTAACAAAATAGCTGCAGTTGAGTTTGGGCGGCAGTAAATCAGCCAATTTTTTGGCAAGCAAGTTGGGTGTCGATTGAATATACTCACCGTAAACCATCACATGCAGATGTTTGTCTAGTTGCCGCTTAATGGCATCAATAACTTTCGGATGACGGTGACCTATATTACTCACTGAAATGCCCGATATCATATCGATGTAGCGTTTGCCTTCCGGAGAAAAAAGGAAGACTCCTTCGGCTCGTTCTACGCTTATTTGAAATGGATACGGAGTGGTTTGGGCAAGGTTACTGTAAAATATTTCTTTGGAGAACTCCATACGTTTAGACTAAAGAGTCTGCCAATATATAGAATTGATTTAAATGAAAAGACCTCGCAGTTTCCTGCAGAGGCCTTATCACAAACACCCTCTTGAAATTCTTATTGAAAATTCTCTTTTTTCATTCTATACACAGCGACATAAGTAATGCAGTATAATGAATGAATACCTATATTTGTTTTCGATAAACCAAATCGAGAACAAATGAAGCAGTTACAGATTAAA
>JAYVBN010000234.1:0-2541 GCA_043750455.1 Bacteroidia bacterium
TATATACCTACAGAAGATGCTTTGCGTGTTACAGTCAAAGCAGTGCCTTGTGAATTCAATGAGTTTCTTACGTATGAATTCACAGACCGTCTTCAAAACGGTGCCGCAGCAAGATTGAAATGGGAAAAGCTTTCCGTGCCTTTCAAAATCAGTGTACCTAATGGTGATGAGCTCTACGTTAAAAAACTACGCGAAGAGATGGTAAGCCAAAAAGGATTTGCATGGCAAAATGCTGCAGCTGCAGCGGGTTTTTGCGCCACCAAAAAAATCAATTTGGATGAAGCACTTGGCTGGGTGAATGCGTTCATCAATCCACCTCGTAATCTTAAATATTTTCAACTGTACAACACCAAAGGCAATGTACTGGCAGCAATGGGTAAAAAAGAAGAAGTCGATGCTGTTATGAAAGAAGCTATCACTTTGAGTGATGCTACCGTGAATCAAATCACCAATTATGGTCGCGGGCTCATCACGCAAAAGCGCGAGAAGGACGCTATGCCTGTTTTTGAAACCGCTATGAAAAGATATCCGGCAAACGCTGTAGCACTAATGGGTATGGCTCGTGGCTGGTCTGCCAATGGCGACAGCAAAAAAGCGTTGAAGTTTGCTCAAGATGCCTTTAAAGTAGAAACCGATGCTGCTGCCAAAACAACGATTGACGGACTTATTAAAAAATTGGAGAAGGGAGAAGCGATTAATTAAATACTCACAAACAATTCGATAGAGCCGTTCTGTTAGTTCAGGGCGGCTTTTATTTTTACCTTCCCATTTGACCAACGCTCACTCTCCTCGTATCAGTAGCAAATAACGGAATGCCAGCAACCGTAGTACCTGACCTGATTGAAAAAGCAAAATTCGGAGATCATCACGCTTTTCGAAAAGTAGTAGAAGCTCATCAGAGCTTTGCGTATGCCGTTGCGTTCCGGTTTGTCGGCAATCGCAATGAAGCGGAAGACATCACACAAGAAGCGTTTATCAAACTTTGGAAAAATATTGGAAAGTACCGGCCAGAAATAAAACTCAGCACCTGGCTGTACAAAATCATCATGAATCTCTGTCTTGATTTTTTAAAGTCGGCAAAGCGAAAGCGGGAATTAAAAACGGAAGACGTAGAGTCAAATCATCTCATCATCGATCAGGGTAGTCAGGAACAAAAGTTAGATGACGTTGAAATGCTGAGTGTGATTGTGAAACTGGCCAAACAACTGACACCTAAACAACAAAGTGTTTTTATCCTGCGCGATTTGGAAGGGTTAGCCGTAGAAGAAGTGAGTGAAGTCACAAGCATGGATCAGGGACAGATCAAAAGCAATCTGTATTACGCCAGATTGAAAATAAGAGAAGGATTAACAAAGCATTATCAGGAAACAAAAATATAGCACCATGAGTTGCACAGAAATTGAAAAGCAAATTGTACTCTTCACTGAACTAACAAGTGCTGAACAAACTAAAGTGACCGCTCACCTGAGTACTTGCAAAAGTTGTTGGGAGCTCTTTGAATCTGTTTCTCACACAAACAATCTTGTGTTTAAGGCGTCAAAAGTAAATGTGGAGTTAGAATATCCTTTCCGTTTGACCAACTACATCATGGCTCGTATAAAGACAGAAGAATCTAAACGATGGAGTTTGTTTGATATATTCTCTCTTAAGCTTGAATTCAATTATATAAGATATGCAATGGCTACTCTCTCTCTTTTATTGATTGTCTCTTTTGGAATGGAGCAATTGGCGTCACCAACTATAAATAAAGTGGCTGCAAGCAAGCAAGCAAAGAAAGTTGTGTTGAATCGGAAGACTTTTCAGGAGGAGCTGAGCAAGAGCAAGGCTTCATTAAATCTTATTCTGGCAAACAATTGTAAAAGTCCCTTCAACATCACCAAAGTAAACGAGGATTGTTTTAAACACCGAATGGCATCTAAATAACATGATTAGTGGCATCGTGCTTAGCGATCAGAAAAAATCTAGCCAACAAAGCACAAATAAATTAGAATTATGAAAACAAATATCAGCATCGCACTAGTATTAGGAGCCTTACTATTCTCTTCCTGCGAAAATCCCATGATAATGGAAACCGATGTGCATGAAGATGGAATTTTAGATAAAACTATCACTTTTGAAAAAGGAGATTCCGCACTCATTACAAATAATATTTTTGGAATTGATTCTACAAAAGGATGGTCGGCTGAGATCGTGCAACTTCCTGTGGAAAGAAAAGAGAATGGTTCGGATAAAATCCAATACAAAACTGTCTTTAAAAAACAATTCGAATCAGTTGACCAACTGAACAATGAGCTGAACACTCTGTCCGATACACTCTTCAACGTCAAATCAACCTTTGAGAAAAAATTCCGATGGTTTTACACCTACATCAAGTACACGGAAACATTTCTGCCCGTCAATCGATTTAAAATGTTGTCGCCTGAGGATTACTTAAATGAAGAAGACAATCAATTCATCGACCGGCTTCCCGGAGAAGGCAAGGCGATTTCCAAAGCAGATAGTTTGTACTTACAAATGTTGAATGTTAAAATCGGAGATTAC
>JAYVBN010000235.1:0-12608 GCA_043750455.1 Bacteroidia bacterium
TATTAATATGTTCTGTTAATCAATAATCTCAACCTAAGGACAAAACAAAATTTGTGTACCCGGACTTACCGATTATTTTATTAACCGCGCAAATATAAAGGAATTTATTGATTTGCAGGGTAATAAAGAATAACCTGCCAGAAATAGCGAAATTCAATGATTTTAAGGCAATTCCAAGGTCAATCTTTAGTTCGTCATTTCGTCACCTACCTTATAGGTTTTTATATTCAGGATGTTCAGTTATGAATTTCCGTAAGGATGATTTGGCTGTTCCCTTGATTTTATTTTGAACAATTGGCGACCAGCCTAGAAGAACACCGGAAACGCCAAGTGCCATACGACTCCATCGCCACAAGTCAAATGAATCGTTATGCTCTATTATTTTTCCGTTTTTAAATTTGAATTCTGCTTGAATAATGTTGTGAACTTTTCTGCCAGTTCGTGAGAAAGTATAGAAAGCGTCCCATTGGCATGATCCTGAAAGATCATTGGACTTTATGTTCTTGAAGGAAAGGGTTAAATCTTTTCCTGCACTGATCAACATATGCCACATGGCAAATGCTTCTTTGCCTTTAAGGTTTTGAAAAACCGGATCATTAAACACTACATCGGTATGATAACACTCCTGCATTCCTTTCCAATTCTTTTGCTGAAAAGACGTATAAAATTTTTCAATTAATTGTTCATTTGAATTCATCATACTTTTAATTTAAAGTCGAAAACATCTGGTCGGGCATAGTGTCCGATTACATCAAAATCCATTTTAGCTTTTATGATTTCGCGTGGATCTAAATCCGCATACAGAATTCCTTCTTTATCAAATAAAGGGCCAGCAAGCACTTTACCTAAAGGTGAAATGATCACACTTCCACCTCTTGACATTATGGAAGGTTGATTCTTGACTTCTTCTTTTAAAAAATCCGGATAGCTATCTTTTTTTACAAATTGATTACACCCCAAGACATAACTTCTCGATTCACACGCAATGTGAGTAAGGGTTGCTTGCCAGGTATCACGAGAGTCAGCTGTAGGAGCAAGGTAAATTTCAATGCCCTGCTGGTACAACGCCATACGAGCAAGCGGCATATAGTTTTCCCAGCAAAGCAATCCACCAATTTTACCCAGTGGTGTTTCATAAACATTTAAATCCCGGCCATCACCTTCTCCCCAGAGGATGCGCTCGGCTGCAGTTGGTTTTAGTTTGCGATGCTTGCCAAGCAATTCGCCAGTTGGCGCGAAGTACAGGAGGGTACAATAAAGCGTATCGCTTGTTTTATCTTTTTCGGTGACTCCTATGACAAGATAAGCTTTCGCGTCCTTAGCAAATTTTCCAAGTTGCTCTGTTTCTTTGCCTTGAACTTCAATGGCATTTTCCCAATAGCGCAAAAACAGTTCGCGGCCTTCAGTACTCCTGCTTCCAACTATGGTTCCAAAAGATAAGCCTCGAGGATAGCCGGGAATGAAAACTTCAGGAAAAAGAATCAAGCGGGCATTTTGTTGAGCGGCTTCATGGGTTAAGTCACCAATCTTCTCAATTGTTTTTTTCTTGTCAAATAGAATAGGGCTGGCTTGCACGACCGCTCCAATAGAAATTGATGAAGTCATTCTTCAGGTATTAGTATTAGTTAATTTTAATATGCTCATCTCCAATTTCTAACCACCAATTTCCAGAATCGAGTATCCATCATCTAGTACGCCCTGTCGATCATCCCAGAGCCGTACACTTTTTTGGTTACACTTTTCGTGTTGCCCTTGTGCTTCACGCTACCACTCCCCAACACCGTTGCATCTAAGGTTGAGGTAACGGAGAGTTCAGCAGATCCGCTTCCGCTTACTTTTATTTTAGCACTTTCTAATTCGCAAGCAAATGCGTTCAGGTTTCCACTTCCGCTTAATTCAATATCATTGCTGGTGGCATATCCTTTTAAAATAATATTTCCCGATCCGCCTATTTCTGTTTTCAGGTTGTTGCCTTTTATATCCAGCTCTATGTTTCCGCTACCGGCAACGGCCAGTGACATATAATCGGAAGCTATTGAGTTTTCTGAAATAATTTTACCTCCACCATTCACCTGTAATTCATTTATACTCTTCACGCTCACCATCAACTTCATGGAGGGATTTATTTTTATGTCATCAATTTTAGACCATACACTCTTGCTGGTATTATCTGGTTTTCGTTCAACATTGATCATCAACACACCGTTTTCTACTTTGATAGTTGTCAATTCATAAATTTCTGTGAGTGCCTCCACCGTAACTTCCTGCTTATTAGTTTGCTTTAGGTATACGGTATAGTTGGAATTCACATAGATACTTTTGAATTCTGGCAATTCCAATGTTTTCTTAGTGACTTGGGCTGTTGAAGCCATTGAAAAAGTGACAAGTAAGAGAATGATTAAGTTTCTTGATTTCATAATATTATTTATTTGGACCATGTAATAACCAACGAAGTAATGAAATATAGGTGGATAAGGCAGTCAGAAAAACTATAGATTCGTTAAAGCTCGTTTTAGAGCCGATTAAGCGGAGTTGAGTTAATTTTTCTTTTTAAAAATTGTTTTAAAAATCAAGATGAAAACAATGCCACCAAGGCACATGATAAGAAGTACTTCCGGGGTAATTAGTTTAGAGGCATGCATAAATTGGGAATTCGGATATGGATATTGTCAAAGTTTGATCCTTACCTGAAATTTAAGATCATTTTTTGTATTTCCGTAAATTGTTTCTCCACCGCTGCCAATGGTATCCCGATCTGTGTAATTCGTTCTTGCCCAGCGAAGCCAGAGGTCAATTTTTTGACTCACTTTATATTGAACCATTGCGTATGATCGAATTCCGACTCCGTAATACGCTGGAAACGAAAAAGCCAACCATACATCACGCTCATAAACATATTGACGATTGTCATAATCATCGGTATCAAATAGTGCATAACGTGTTGAAAAAGTGAACCGACCAACGTCAAAGTTTACATCCTGAATGAGAGCCAATCCTTTTGTGCGTGTATTGTTCAATGAATAAGTACTGTGTTGAACTCGTGTTTTAAAACTTAGTTTTGGTGTGGCAATGTAGTCCACATTGAACCAGAAATTCTTTTTTGATCCAATCCCGGTTTTATAAAGATTTGATTCTACTGGGATGTTTCTGACTTTTGATTCTTCGCGAGCCTGAATAAACAAACTGACCATTTTTGACGGTCTGTAGTTAAGCCGCATAAGCCATTCACGACCAGCAGAGGACGTGTAACTTCGATAGCGAAGCCAAGGAAAACGGAAAAGATCAACATAGCCGGAGGCTGAATACTTTTTATTAAAAATATATTTAAAGCCCCAATAAAAACCAGATTCATTTTGAGGTACGGTACTTTCGGCCACTGCATTACTATAAAAACTGTAAAAGTCTTTTGAGAAATTTCTGTAGAGTAATGCTATATCCAATTTGGGAGTAAGGCTTCCTAAAGAGCCAATCGTTATGGCTTTTCCGTGATCCAAAGTTTTTGCGGCTTCGCTAAAGAAGGTAAAATTGCTCCACGTGTAGTTTAGAAAAACTCCAAGATTTGCATTTTGATTACCACTAAATGTGAATTGGTTGTATAAAGTTGGTTCCCGATAAATGGGTGCTCCGAAATAGGTTTGGTGAAATAGTAAACCACCATCCAATGGCCCTTGCTTATAATTAAGGACGAGTCCATAGTTGGTTTCGTCAATTTTCTTTCTCGATTCAAATTCAGCTGATGATCTATGAAAACCTGACGTGCCAAGCGATGAAATTAAATTGAGGTCTTCGTATGTTGAACTTTGAGTAATTCTGGCATCGCGGTTCAATCGAGATAGAAATCCTGATAGAGAGAGATTTTTTAAAAGAGTAGTGGTAAGGGCAGCACCACGGAAATATCCGAATTCATTTAAAGAAGTGTATGGGATAAAGCCAAGGTTACTTCTGCGAATGGTGGTGATGGACTCAGATCCTTTGCCCATCCCAAAACCTCCCCCTAATACCAAGCCCTGGCCAAATTGGGCCTGAAAATCTCCAATGATTATATTTTTGATCCTGCCTTTATTCATCACTTGTGCGTGAAAAGAATTGTAATCAAATCCATACTTCTTTTTACTCGGATCCCAGCTAAAACTTTCACCTGCATCTTTTTCCATGGTAAAACCAAAACTAAAGTCGCCTGTATGATTTATGCGAAACCTTGTATAGAGTTTATCAGGTGAACCACTGTATCGTGATGATGAATCAGTTTCGGGTAAATAACCCCTCTTCTCTTCTAGCGTTCGTTCATGACGAAAGACAAGATAATTGCTTTTCTCTTCGATAATTCTTCTTAGTAGATTCTTATCAAATGAACTTGAAGGATCGCGTACAATGGTAAAAGGAATCAACCTGTTTATCACGTCAGGTTCAAAGCCGGGCACGGCCTGCAACTCGTATATAGAAAGAAGTCTACCTTGCTCCTGGCGATAACGAATTAGACTTTCTACTTGTGCTTCGCGAAGAACAAATAAGGATCGCAGTTCTTCAGCACTTGCCTGATTGAGATCCACAGGATTTGTTAACAACTGCGCAAGATTTTCATACAGCTCTTCATAATTTAAATCAAGATCCTGAATGGGAAAAATTTCATCAGCCAATTTCTCAAGATTGTAATCCGTGCGTGGATATTCCTGTGCTAGTGAAAAGCTTGCTGATAGAATTAAGCACAGGGGACAAACAATCTTTATAACGGATGAAGGAATGAAGAAAATTGAACTGTGAAGTTTGAACTTCGAAGTGAATTCGTTCATCATTCTAAAGTCAACCTTCATCATTTGGTATTTTGATCGCCTTTCTTCAATGATTTTTCAATTCTGTAGCTTGCCGATGCCTGATGCGCAAAGTTCAAAGTATTACTATACTGAATGGCATAATCAAATTTGAGACGCCAGCCTTTAAAACCCACGCCAAAGAAGGCCGCTTCAGGATTCAAATTAAATCCGGTACGACCAAATACCTTTTTCAGAATACAATATTCCATTCCTGCTTTCACCGTGGGATCGTGCTCTATGTCTTTTTCTATTTCTGTGATTATTAGGATTTGTTCGGTTGGCTTAAAGCTTAAGCCTGCTGCAAGCCTTACGGGAACTCGTTCATCATTGGTTAGTTTGGGTTGATTAAGATTTTGGATATAAGCTCCAATAGAAAGCTGATCTGTGATTTCGGCAATTCCGCCAAAACTAATCGAGAGTGCGCTTTTAGTGCCAAAACCTTCTGCACGGTATTGAATGTAGTTTAGCTTCAAGCCTAGCGATGCAATTCCAAACTTATTGCTGAAGCCAGTAGTGATGATTTGTTCGCTGTAAAGTTTGTCTCCAAACTTAAAAACCCCAACTCCAAGTGCTCCTATTTTTAATGGAGTAGAAAATGAAGCAGCCATTCGGGAAGAGCCTGGTAATGCTGGTTTTGCTTCCAAGGAGAACGCCACGATAGTTTCATTGACTTTCGCTAATCCTCCAATATTATTGAATAGCGACCACTCATCGATAAGCGTACTTGAAGCGTTACCCATTGAAGCAGATCGTGCGCCTATGATTGTGGACGCACTTTGAGCCGTTGTCTTTACGGCTACAAGAAGCAACAGTAATGAAACTATTGAAATTCTCATCACACCAACTTTCAGGAGTTTGAAATCGATGCTGTTAAGTTAAGCTTTATTTGATTTTGAAATACTACTTCGAAATGAGATTTCGGTTTGCAAACCTGGGAATGTTCGTTTGGTAAATGTATTTTTACAATAAGGGCTAAATCAGAATTCTCTCTTCAGGTGAAAGAAAAAACCGTTGGTGCCTTCCCTCGTAAAGGTATATTCAAAACGCATGATGTTGTCGTATGCCAGCACAAAATCAATGCCTGCCCCCGCTCCGGCAAGCATTTTATCGGATAAGGTATTATTTATTTCTATCTCGTTATATCTAGGGTAATTTTCTACATATCCTACGTCCACATAGCTTTTAAGATAAATGGATACCGGGAAGTGTCTAAATTGCTCTAGAGGCATTTCTTCAAATCTGTAGTTTGCAGAAAAAATCAGCTTTTTCAGAGTCGTCTTATTTAAGAAGAATTTTGGCCCTTCGATCACATACACTTCGTATCCTCGAATAAATTGCTTCCGATATCCCAACGCACTATAAAGAGCATATGGTTGGGAGTTCGGAGAACTCATATAGAGCGAGGTGAAATTAGATAGATAGGTTTTCTTATTTAGATCGAGGAATTTAGCGAAGCTAATGTTACCCTCAAATTGGTTGACGTCTCCAAATCCTAGTCCGTTTTTAGATAAAAAGCCATCAAAGTAATAACCTTTCAGTGGGTATGCTGCTACATCGCGATGATCTGAAGTAAATGAGTATGAGAAAGAGGCAAACTTGATTTTCCCTGATCCTTCGAAATAATAGTTGGGGTTTAGCTTGACTACGGTATCTGCAACTTCGCTGTCGCGATATTCTAGTTGAAAGGAATGCGATTCATAAAATGATCTTCTGTAGGAATACGTAATACTTCCGCCAATGCTCTTCTTAAGAGTTTGTTTCAGTTCCAAAAAATTCAATTTATGATCAGAAGTAAAATACGCAAGGTTTTTTGGCTCAGCATAGTCAAACCCAAATGACAAACCTTGCTTCTGCTTTTCGTCAAGATTTGGAATATTATACAAAAGTGAATAGCGCCTTGAGTATCCAAATTGAGCTGTAAATCTAACTGTCTCATTGCGTCCCCTAAAATTACGCTGAACCACCCTTAAGCCGTAATTAACTCGCTTAAGGTCATGGCCATAGTTCTGCCACCACTCATTAAAATTTCTATCGGAGAGTTCAAAAATAGGTATTGGAAATGTATACCATCGTTCGTTGACTTCTACCAACAGATCAATGTTGCCTTCATCAAGTTGTAGCGAACGAATATTGACGGTATTGAAAAGCCTAAGATTATAAACTTTGTTTTTATCTTTTATAAGAATTTCTGAAAGACGGAAAACACTTACGGTGTCTCCGGGTTTGAGGCTCAGCTCTCTTTCAATTATACGATTACGTGTAATTTTATTTCCTATGATCAATACCCTATTGACTTTTAAAGATTTAAATTCAGTAGTATCTGCAATAGACGAATTAACCTGGTCTTGAAATACAGTGTGATGGGCAGAATTGAATTCTATCGCAGCAATACCAATAAGACCTGCTATAAACGCTAGCATAATTTACCTCGCAGCTTCCATGTCTAAAAATAGTTTTCCGTAAATGTTAAGCCAGGGTTTGATTATTAGACGGCTTTTTGTAAGAATAGATTAATACGTAAATGCCAGCAAGTATTAATGGTATACTCAAAATCTGCCCCATGTTGATGGGCAAATTCCCTTCGAATGCTTCCTGATTTTCTTTAAGGTATTCGTAGGCAAACCTTAACGTCCAAAGGATAACCAGAAACATCCCAAAAATCCTTCCTGGTGGAGTGTTTAATTGATAACGATGCCAATACCAAAACAGAAATGCAAATAATATTATACAGGATATCGATTCATATAGCTGTGCCGGATGTCGTACAATTCCTACGGTATGCACTTTGGTAACCCAGGCTCCTTCTTTCTCTGAGACGATCTCATAGTTAATGGCCACTAAAGGAGACTCATTAACAAATTCATCAAGGTGAGAGAGAATATATTTTACATCAGCTCTCACATAACTTTCAGCGGCTTCGCGAGAAACGCCTTTCTTAAAAAAGAGATAAATTTGAATAGGCGTCTGGCCATTTGAATCAACTTCAGCTTGTTCGTCTTTGGTTATGCCGATGGTTTCAACCAGGTTATTCTGATTGCGCATAATTGCTTCCGTGATACGGCCGGTAAAAACTACCCCGGTTGGAGAATCAGTGGGCTTGCCAATAATTTCAGAATTAAAAAAGTTACCTAATCGGATTAAGCATCCCGTTAAGGCTACGAGGATAACAATTCTGTCAAGTATCTGAAGATAGGATTGACCTGGTTTCTTTTTTCTGCTATACAGCCATAACGCGAAGAGAATCCCAAACGCTCCTCCATGACTTGCCAATCCCTGAAGGCCTGTAAATTTAAAGGTTGGCGAAAATTGGAAAGGAAGAAAAATACCCAAGGGATCATTCAAAAACATTTCTGGCTGGTAAAAAATTACGTGGCCAAGGCGAGCTCCAATTATGGTTGCCACAACCATATAAATCGTTAGGGTTTCCACATCTCTTTCAGGCTTTCCTTCTTTTCTATACATGTAGTATAGAAGTTGCTGGCTTATCAAAAAGCCAAGTGCGAATAGCAGGCCGTACCAACGCAAAGAAAATGAACCAAATGTGAAAATTTCAGGGCTTCCGTTCCAGATGATGTAGCTGATCATTGTCATTATTATAAAAAATTACGGGCAAAGATAGTCACTAATGCCTAACGACCAATGCCCTTGAAGGGGTGATGGTTGTATAGATTTTAGTTTGTTTCTTGGGTTCGAAAAAGTAGGCAGGAGGCAAGCGCAATAGGCAAATCTCAGATTGCTTACTGCCAATTTGCCTACTGCCTACTTAAAACATCAGCCCCTAAATTGAGTCCAGTACCTCAAGTTCTTTTGCAAAGCCACTTGATAAAATTGGGAAGCGGCACCAACTACGTGGGTCAACGTTAAGGTCATCCAGGTGAAAGGAAGGTGCAAGTCGTTCGCGCTTCCATTGGTTGGCCGACCATAGCCGAAAAAATTTCTTCACATACTCTTTTAACTGAGAAGGCGTGATGTGGTGATTGGAAATTGTTGGATTACTTAAAATTTTATAAACGTCAACAGGTGATTTTCTGTCGCGGATTGCGAGCTTCTCAATCTCTAAAAGGATAGCATAAGGCATCAGATCTTTTTCATCTGTTTGCTCACGGTCTTTAGGTCTGAGTTCTGCTGTCGGTTGCAGATTATTAACATAAGACAGCCCCGTATATCCTAATTCTTTTTCGGCCCACTTTAGCCATTGCAAAATGAAAGGTTTATCTATTCCGGCAATCGGGGCAAGGCTTCCACTGGTATCTCCATCCATAGTGGTGTAACCAACATCGCCCTCACTTCGGTTGGATGTAGTTAATAATACTGACTGCTTCACATTGGCGAGCATCCAGATAATAGGAGAGCGAGAGCGGGCCTGAATATTTTGCAAGGCAATATCATCTTTCTCCCAAGTAAGTGATCTGTTCAAAACGGTTTCAACTTTTGAACGATATGAATTTGCCTCTTCCTCTACCAGCCAGGAGTGAAATTCTGAGCCGATTGAATGTGCTAATTCAAGCGCTGCCGTTAGTGTAGTTTCAGATGAATTTTTTGTTCCCTGATAAGCGCATGTAAGCAATCTCGCCACGGCATCTTTTTGATTTGAGATAGAATTGAGTCCTAATGTCCGGCAAAATTTTTCCCATCCTAATTCAGCCGAAGCCCTTCGCACCATTTCAGAAACCAATATGGCGCAACAAGACGAATCTGCTCCACCACTTAAACTCAATACAAAACCCTTCGCTTTGCTTTTTCTTAAGTAATCGAACAAGGCAAGGGAAGTAGCTCTTGCAAACTCTTCATTTTTTTCTTTTGAATCTAATGAGGGAATTGGTTTGCTATTGATTGGATTTTCAAAATCGATGTTGCACGCAAGGATATTAAAGTTTTTAAAAGACAGCCGTTTATTAACTGCCAGCAGTTTTCCATTTTGCCCGATGATAATGTCGCCATCGTAGATCATTCTACCCGCTTCATTGCCGAGCAGGTTTGCAAAGACATAAGCACACTTGAATTTTTCAGAGCCTTCTATAACAACCTCCTGTTCGCGTAGCTCACTTTTACTCAACGCAAAATGACTGGCACTTGGATTTAGGATAAGATCAACACCCTGCTCGTACAAACGGAAACCCGGCCTTTTTTCTTTTCTCCAGGCATCTTCACAGATTTCAAATCCGATTTTGATGCCATCTATTTCGTACACTAAATCACCAACTTGGATAATCTGGTCATTACGAATGATTTCTTTTACGGTATTAATTGGCCAGGCATCAAACCAACGCGGTTCGTAATGAACACCATCGCGTGCAAGATTCTGTTTCAACGTGATACCAACAATTTTTTTATTAGTAATTACACAGACTCCATTGTAAGTAATGCCCTCTATTTTGATCGGTAACCCAACACAAGCTGTGATGGAATCACAATAGGGTATAATGGTTTGCAAGTTGCTCCATGCAGCTTCACTTAACCAATTACTAAGGAAAACGTCTTCACATCCGTATCCGGTAAGGCACAATTCAGGAAAGCAAAGAATTTCAATCTTCTGATTTTTGGCAGACTCAATCGCTTCAATGATGTTCGCAACATTACCACTCCAGTCCATTGGGGTCTGGTTTACAGTAGCTCCACCTATTTTTAAAGTTTTACCCATTGCTATTAACTTCCTTCTCTCTGCTATTATTCAATGTTAAGCATCTCACACGTTTTCTGTGCAGCATCTTGCTCTGCTTTCTTCTTTGTATAACCATAACCAAGGCCATAAGGTTGCTCGGTAATAAAAACCTGCGCGGAAAATTCTTTACTGGTTCGTCCGTTTTTTACGCTCAGAATTTCAAACTTAATTTCCTTGCCATTACGCTGCGACCATTCGATTATTTTGCTTTTGTGATTAGAATTGGAATTTACCACTACTTCTAAGTCAAAATAGGGTTGAATCAATTTATCTACTACAAATTTTTTGCATCGAATAAATCCTTTGTCCAGATAGACAGCACCAACTAATGCTTCTAGTGTGTTTCCTAAAATTACTTGTTGAAGCTGTGAGTTTTTGTGATCGAATTGTACAATGGCCGAAATACCGACTTTGCGAGCCAGATGATTAAGCGATTCGCGATTGACTATTCTTGACCTGATTTCTGTAAGAAAACCTTCGTCTTTGAAGGGATATTTTTTGAACAAGTAATCGGCAACAGCTGCTCCTAATATGGCATCGCCTAAATATTCGAGTCGCTCATTAGATTCGCGAAAGCCTTCTATTTCTTTTCCTTTAGAACTGTGCAGCGTGGCTAACTTATAGAGGGCTAAATTGGAGGGCGCGAAACCTGCAATCGTGCGGATCGCGGTGATCAGCTTCTTGTCATCTTTCGTATTCGCCTTGGATAGTTTAAGTAAGTTCCACACAAGGACTGGGCTTACTCCATTTTTTTGAGAATAATTGAAAAGTTATGCCCGCCAAAACCAAACGTATTGCTTAAGGCAATGTTAACATTTCTTTTTTGTGCTTTGTTAAACGTGAGGTTGAGCTTAGGGTCAAGCTCTGGATCATCCACAAAATGATTGATGGTTGGAGGCACTATGCTTTCTTTAATAGCAAGAAGGCAAGCAATTGCTTCAATCGCCCCTGCTGCTCCCAGCAAATGCCCAGTCATTGATTTGGTAGAACTTATATTCAGGTTATAAGCGTGATCACCAAATACTCTTTTGATTGCTTTAATCTCACCGATGTCGCCCAGTGGGGTTGAGGTACCATGGGTGTTGATATAATCTACCTGCTCTGGTTTTATACCAGCTTCTTCAAGCGCATATTCCATTACTTTGGTAATACCTGCGCCCTCAGGGTGCGGTGCTGTTATATGATAGGCATCAGAAGACATGCCTCCACCAATTATTTCGGCATAAATTTTTGCACCTCTTTTTTTGGCGTGTTCGTATTCTTCCAGAATTAAAGCACCTGCACCTTCGCCCAAAACAAAACCATCACGGTCTTTATCATAGGGGCGCGATGCGGTTTCAGGCGAACTGTTATTTTCTGAAAGTGCTTTAAGAGCATTAAATCCGCCAACGCCAGCGATGCATATTGCTGCTTCTGATCCACCAGAGACGATGATGTCGGCCTTTCCTAATTTTAGGAAAGTGTATGCATCGTACATAGCATTAGTAGAAGAGGCACAGGCAGAAACGGTGACATAGTTTGGTCCGCGAAATCCGTGCTTAATCGAAATATGTCCTGCACTCAAATCAGGAATCATCTTGGGAATAAAGAATGGATTGAAGCGTGGAGTGCCATCGCCTGCTGCAAAAGACCTTACTTCTTCCTGAAAAGTGAGCAAGCCTCCGATGCCCGAACCCCATATAACGCCTACGCGATCCAGGTTAATTTCGGCCATCGGAAGATTCGCATCCTGTATGGCTTCATCAGCCGCCACCATTGCATATTGAGCGAAAGGATCAAGTTTTCTGGCATCCTTTCGATCCATGAAAGTTACTGGATCAAAACCTTTTAGCTCGCAGGCGAATTTGGTTTTGAAAAGAGTAGTATCAAACTTGGTAATAGGGGCAGCACCGCTTTTCCCATTTCGAAGACCCTCCCAATATTCAGATAGGGTATTTCCAATAGGGGTAAGTGCACCTACACCGGTAATGACAACTCGTTTAAAAGTCATAAAACTATTTCGTGGCGGAGATTTGGGTTATTTCTTCGCGTTCTCCTCTAAGTAAGAAATCGCCTGGCCTACCGTAGCAATGTTTTCGGCCTGGTCGTCAGGGATAGAGATGTTAAATTCTTTTTCGAACTCCATGATCAACTCC
>JAYVBN010000236.1:0-2235 GCA_043750455.1 Bacteroidia bacterium
TTGGCGAAGTCGACACCTTACATTGTCAAAGGCATTCAGTTAATCCAAAAATTAAAGGAGAGGATGTTGCCAACGTATTCATGAAAATGAAAAGTGGCATTTCATGTTATGCTGAGATGTCGTATGCTTCAATTTTAGAATACGAATCCTTTCCACAAACCTTCGTATTGGTTGAAGGCGAGTATGGTTCCATTCACTTAGCAAAAGATTTTGAAATACGATTAACTACTCGTGCAGGAACTGAAGTATTCAAAGCTGAACCAAAGATGTATTCATGGCTTGATCCAGCATATGCGGTTGTGCATTCCAGTATAGTAGATTGTAATCGTAATATCTTGAATCAATTGAAGGGAAAAGCAAATGCGGAAACAACAGGTACCAATAACTTTGAAACCGTTCGGCTGGTTCATGCAGCCTACGCTTCCGCAAAGAGTAATCAGCTTATCAACATGAATACTTTCTGATGGCCACATTGCAACTGCACCATATCAGTAAAATATTTTCTGGTGTAAAAGCCCTGGACAATGTTTCAATTACTTTTCTCCCCGGTGAGATCCATGCACTCTGTGGTGAGAATGGTGCTGGCAAAAGTACCTTAATGAATATACTTGCAGGAAATCTACAACCCAATGAAGGCGAAATTATCATTGATGAAAAAGCTGAATCCATCCATACACCTCAAGATGCTTTCAAACTTGGTATCTCCATTGTCTACCAACATTTAAGTTTGGTGGATAGCTTAAGCGTAGCTGAAAATATTTTTGCGAATCAACAACCCTGCAATGCTTGGGGAATTATACAGTTTGATGAGTTGTACAAAAAAACGGACTTACTCCTTAAGCAATTGCACCTTGAAGCAATTGATTCACGTACATTGGTTTCCAATCTCTCCCCTGCTCAAAAACAAATGGTTGAGATCGCAAAAGCATTGAGTAGGATTCCATCTATCTTTATTCTCGATGAACCTACAGCTTCTTTGAGCGAAAATGAAACTCGTATTTTATTTAGAATTTTACAGAATCTTAAACTTCAAGGCATCGCCATCATCTACATATCGCACCGACTGGAAGAAATATTTTTATTGGCTGATCGTATCTCAGTTTTAAAAGACGGAAAATATCAAGGCACATTTTTGAAAGAGGATTTATCAAAGGAGGATTTGATAAAATGTATGGTGGGCCGTGAACTGAAAACCCTAAAATCTAAATCATATAAGAAGAATGAGATATTACTAGCCGTTTCAAATCTCACTGGAAATAGGTTCAATGACATTACGTTCAATCTGCACAAAGGAGAAATAGTCGGGCTTGCCGGATTAGTTGGTGCTGGTCGCACTGAGATTGCGCGAGCCATCTTCGGAGCCGATCATATTATATCGGGTGAAATACAATTGCGAAATATAAAACTGATAACAACTCATCCACAAGAATCCATTTCAAAGGGCATGGCTTATGTACCCGAAGAACGAAAAACGTTGGGCTTATTTCCAGAGATGACCATACAGGACAATATTATTGTTTGCAAGCTTGAGAATGCTTTACAAAGAGGGTTTTATAATACAGACAAGGTAAAACAACTCGCAACTGAGCTTGTTGAAAAGCTGAGAATAGCTACCCCGGGCGTTCAACAAAAAGTAAATAATCTTAGTGGTGGCAATCAACAGAAAGTTGTACTTGCCAAATGGCTCCTTACAAAACCAGATGTTCTTATAATCGATGAGCCAACCCATGGTGTGGATGTGGGTGCCAAATTCGAGATTTACGAAATACTAAAAACGTTGGCGGAAGAAGGAAAAGGAATCATTATCATTTCCAGTGATTTGCCAGAACTCTTGGGTATCTGTGATCGTATTGTAGTTATAAAAAAAGGAATGGTCGCGGGAGAATTATCTTCATTGGAAGCCACAGAAGAAAGTATTATGGCCTTGGCCTCAAACTAGTTTTTATGCTTAGAAAGATTATTGAAGAACGTATTTACTCCCTGCTAATTTTGCTGATTCTTATTTGCGTTGCAACCAGTCTGGTGTTTCCTACAACCTTTCCAACCTTCGAAAACTTTATCCAGATTCTCCTCAACCTTTCCATCGATACTATTGTGGCGGTTGGAATGATGGTATTATTAATTTCAGGTGCTTTCGATTTATCGGTGGGTTCGGTTGTAGCTTTTGCAGGTTGTCTAACCACCTACCTAATGCATTCACTACAACTTCCCGTTCCGATAGCGATCAGTATCGGA
>JAYVBN010000237.1:0-5487 GCA_043750455.1 Bacteroidia bacterium
CAAAAACGTAAACGGAACGCCTATTTATATTAAAGATGTTGCTATCGTGTCTGAATCATTTCGTCCAAGAATGGGGAAAGTAGGACGTGGCATGGATGAGGAGGATGTGGTGGAAGGTATCGTGTTGCTTCGTAAGGGAGAGAACCCAAGTGAAGTATTAAAATCACTAAACCAAACCATTGACGATCTCAATGGTAGAATATTGCCAGACGGTGTGAAGATCAAAGTTTTTTATGATCGTACAAATCTGGTTGACCTAACGCTACACACGGTTATGGAAAACCTGGTGGTCGGTATGTTGTTAGTGGTATTTATTCTAGCTGTCTTCCTGTTGGACTGGCGTACTACTGTAATTGTGGCCATCATCATTCCTTTGGCACTCCTTTTTGCATTCATCTGTATGAAGATGAAAGGCATGTCGGCCAACCTTCTTTCCATTGGTGCCATCGATTTTGGTATCATCATCGATGGTGCTGTGGTGATGGTTGAAGGTGTATTCGTTTACCTCGCTCACAAGCAGCACGAAATGGGAGTTGCAAAATTTAATGCTGCTCTAAAGGGTGGTATGGTAAAAGAAGTTGCTGTCGAGATGGGCAAACCTATCCTGTTTTCGAAACTCATTATCATCACTGCCCTTATTCCAATTTTTGCTTTTCAAAAAGTAGAGGGAAAAATGTTCTCCCCCCTCGCTTATACAATCGGCTTTGCATTGTTAGGCGCATTGATTTTTACTTTGACCCTGGTACCGCTCTTGTGCAAAATGCTTTTGAATAAAAATGTCAGGGAAAAAGAAAACCGATTGGTAAGCGGGCTTGAAAATATTTACAAGCCTACTCTAAAGTGGTCGTTGAATAAACCACGACAGAGCGTACTTATAGCAGTTTCTATTCTGATCGGTAGTTTACTTATTGGTGGAACCCTGGGAACAGAATTTTTACCTCAATTAAATGAAGGTTCTGTTTATGTACGGGCAAGTATGCCTCAAAGCGTGGCCTTCACGCAAGCAAATGTCATGTCTGAAAACATGCGAAAAGTGTTTGTTAAATACCCAGAGGTAAGGGGTGTTATCTCTCAAAACGGAAGACCTAATGATGGAACTGACCCCACCGGTTTTTTCAACGTAGAATTCTTTGTTGACCTGTACCAGAAAGGTGAATGGAAAAGTGGATTGTCTAAAGAAGAGCTAATCGGTAATATGCAGAGTGAACTCAACGACAAATTCCCCGGAGTGGTGTTTGGTTTTTCACAACCCATTTCGGATAACGTGCAAGAAGCCGTTTCCGGAGTAAAAGGTGAAATGGCTATTAAGATTTTTGGTGATGACTTAGTGAAACTTGAAAGGATGGCCGATAGTGTTCGCTCAGTAATGGAAACCATTGAAGGTGTTCAAGACCTTGGAATTTTCAAAAGTCTGGGACAACCTGAACTCCGCGTAGAACTTGACCGCATGAAAATGGCTCGTTATGGTGCCAATGTTGCAGAAGCAAATAATATTGTGGAAATGGCAATCGGTGGCAAGAAGGTATCTACCTTTTATGAAGGTGAGAGAAGGTTTGATATCAGAGTACGTTATTCTCCTGAGTTTCGCAGAGGTGAAAAAGAAATTGGAAAACTTCTGGTGCCCTGTAACAATGGAACTAAAATTCCGCTACGTGAAATTGCTAACATCAAATTACAAAATGGTCCTGCCTTTGTTTATCGCGAGGCTAACCTCCGATTTATTCCCATCAAGTTTTCTGTTCGTGGACGCGATTTAGGTTCGACCATCGCTGAGGCCCAACAAAAAGTAGGTGAGCAAATCAAACTTGGTAAAGGGTATTCCATGAGTTGGAATGGTGAATTTGAAAACCAGGTGCGTGCCACTGAGCAATTAAAAATCGTAGTGCCCATATCCATCCTATTGATTTTTATGTGGTTGTACTTTATGTTCAATTCAGTAAAGGATGCCACCATCGTTTTACTTAATGTGCCTTTTGCCCTCATTGGCGGAATACTGGGATTGTTTTTTACAGGTATCAATTTCAGTATTTCAGCTGGTGTAGGGTTCATCGCGCTGTTTGGTGTGTGCGTTCAGAACGGGGTTATCCTCGTTGCCGTATTTAATAAATATGTACAAATGGGTGTGCCATTAATGCAAGCCATTATACAGGGAGCCTTAAGCAGGGTAAGACCAGTGGTCATGACTGCCCTCATGGCTGGATTGGGTTTGATGCCAGCAGCACTATCAACTGGCATTGGTTCTGAAACACAAAAGCCATTGGCTGTAGTGGTGATTTGTGGTTTGATTTCCGCCACCATTCTTACATTGATCACACTACCTGCCATTTACTATTTATGGAATAAATATAGTTCTCCTCGTTTTGCGACAGAGGAAGATGAAAAAGATTATGAAGACTATGAAATGTAAAATAGCCTTTGAACACGCATGTGAATGAATTAAAGAAGTTAACGTATAACTATATGAAACAGATCACTTATTTAATGCTCTTCTCTTTAGCATTGCTCTCCACTGAAGTTTTATCGCAAGAGAAAAAGGAAGTATCAGAGAAAGAAAAGATACTTGCAGAGGCTGATGTCAAAGATGTATTTGACAAAAAAATCAGATGGGGGATCAGTTGGAATCAGTATTGGAGTACAATCAAAGGAAGCAGCCTTCCTGAAACGTATTTTACTAAGCCGAGTGTGGGGTTTAATATCCGAGCAGAGTATTACCCATTATCCTTTGTGGGGATTGGAGCAGGCTTAGGCGTGCAGCAGCGTGGTGCCGGAATTCTTAATCCTGATAATTACGGAGCCCCGTTTACGCACCCTTGGGACTCGCCATACGATCGAGACTCTACCTATCGCGAGCGTTTGAGATTTAATACATTCGAGGTTCCTGTTACATTATTATTAAGAACTCCTATGGATGTTATTAAGGGAGTGAGATTAAGCGCTGCTGCCGGGATTGTGTTCGTGCGTGTAAACTGGGTCAATACAATCTTTCAAAGTCCGGAAGACGGATATCACCAAATCAGTGTTGTATCCAAGGATTACATCGAAAGTGATCTCGCCTATCAACTTTCGGCAGGAACGGATATCAATGCAGGAGAGTCTTGTGTGCTCCAGGTTCATTTCGTTTACACGCTGGGCACAAAAAATATTTATGTAACTGATCCGGGAGATGGCAAATTGAAAACCTTTGGGTTTCGCGTTGCCTGGCTTTTTTAGTTAGAAGAAAAAACAGCAGTCTTGCCTGAGGTCGAACTTTCTCGGGCTTGAGTTATTATCCAAAGGGTAGTTTGGCTGATACTTGAATTTCGTACGTTAGGAACTTGTATATATAAAATCATCAAATCGAATTATGAAATTCAAAACTCTTCTACTGCTCCTTGTTGTTCTGCTCTCTGCCTGTAAACAAGAAGTGGATAAAGCTGTTGAAACAAAATTTAAACTCACCGAAACACTTTCTAAAGGAAAAGAGTTGGCTGAAGTCACTCTTAAAACCGTAGAGTCTGAGTTGCTGCTCACAGGCAAGATCACTTTTAATGAAGATAAAGTTGCACGGGTATTCCCCTTGGCGGGTGGTTTTGTGCGCGACCTCAATGTAGAACTGGGAGACCATATCAAGAAAGGTGAGATCATGGCGATTATCAGAAGTCCGGAGATTGCAGGGTTTGCCCGCGAAGGATCAGCTGCACTTTCACAAGTTCATGTGGCTGAAAAAAATGCACAAGTGGCCGAAGAGTTATACAAGAGTGGTAATATCTCTGAGGTAGAGTTAATCAATGCACAAAAAGACCTTGACAATGCGAAAGGAGAACTGCAGCGCATACAAGCGGTACTGGATATGTATAGTGCCGGAAGCGGAGCAGTCTATCCCATAAAATCACCAGTCTCCGGAATTGTAGTTCAAAAAAACATCGCCCTTAACATGGAATTGCGCACGGAAGATATCAGCCCGGTATTTATTGTAGGTGACCTAGATGATGTATGGGTAATGGCTAACATTTATGAATCAGACATCACTAAAATCAAGGAAGGGTATGATACTGAGATCACGACCATTTCCTATCCGGACAAGGTATTTCGTGGAAAAATAGATAAGATATTTAGTTTGATGGATGCTGAAAGTAAAGTGGTGAAAGCACGGGTGACGTTACAGAATCCAAACTTTGAACTGAAACCGGAAATGTTTGCCAATGTAAAAGTCAGCTACAATGAACATGTCAAGAAACTAACTGTACCTGCTACCGCGCTGATTTTTGATAAAAGTAGATATTTCGTAATGGTTTACATTACCGATGATAACATTGAAACACGTGAGGTTGTAGTTTACAAGCACACCGAAAACGTGATCTATGTTGATAGCGGATTGAAAGAAGGAGAAAAAGTGATGACCAAATTCCAGCTGTTGGTCTATGATGCTCTAAACGATTAAATAACTCTTCCCCATCCCCGCATCATGGACAAATTTGTTAAAAACATTATTTCGTTTTCACTGAAGAACCGATTCTTCGTTTTCTTCTCAACTGCCGTCTTAGTAATTGCAGGTGTCTGGAGTTACTTTAAAACTCCACTGGAAGCATTCCCGGATGTAACCAATACTCAAATCATTCTGGTAACACAATGGAATGGCCGAAGTGCCGAGGAAGTAGAACGCTTCGTGAGCATTCCGCTCGAGGTGGTGATGAATAGCGTGCAAAGAAAAACAAGCGTGCGTTCAATTTCCATGTTCGGACTCTCGGTCATGAAAATTATTTTCGAAGATGATGTCGAAGATTTTTTTGCCCGCCAACAAGTCAACAATCTTTTACGAAATGTAAATCTTCCACAAGGTGTAGAGCCCGATGTGCAACCTCCGTATGGACCCACCGGAGAAATTTTTCGCTACACATTAAAAAGCGAACGAAATACAAGTGAACTTCTGGCCTGGCAGGATTGGGTGGTGGATCGTCAACTAAGAGCCGTACCCGGTGTTGCTGACATTGTTTCTTTCGGTGGAGCACGCAAAGTATTTGAAGTCAATGTTAATCCACTCTTGCTCACCAAATATGACATTACTCCATTAGAAGTCTATGAAGCCATCACCAAAAGTAACATCAATGTGGGCGGTGACGTAATCGAAAGGAATGGTCAGGCTTATGTAGTTAGAGGTATTGGACTCCTGCAAAGCATTGAAGATATTGAGAATATACTCATTGAAGCAATCGAAGATGTCCCCATCTTAGTTAAGAATGTAGCCTCCGTCAAAATAGGAACGATCCCTAAAGTTGGCCAGGTAGGGTTAGACGAAAATGACGATGTGGTGGAAGGAATCATCGTGATGCGTAAAGGTGAAAACCCTGCCCAGGTGTTATCTCGCGTAAAAGCGAAAATCGCAGAGATCAATGAGAAGGTGCTTCCCAGCGATATTAAAATGGTGACCTTCTATGATCGTGATAAGCTCATGGATTACTGCCGTGAAACAGTTTTGGGTAATCTTGTGGAAGGAATTCTATTAGTGAC
>JAYVBN010000238.1:0-7388 GCA_043750455.1 Bacteroidia bacterium
CTTTGCAACATTTACCTCTTGCACCGAAGAAAATGTAACTCCTAGAGGTGATGCGCCAGCCGCTGGTGGTCCTTCTGCTCCTAAAGGATCATAATAATAAAACCTGACCCTTCAACATTTAATTTACATCTAACAGTTGTCACAACTATGAAAACAAGAATTATAGTATTACTCGCCATTTCTGCGGTAGCTACTCTTTCATTTACATTTAAAGCTACCAGTAAAGCAAATAAAACTACTGCTAAGCAGAGCTCACAGCAAAAGCAATCGAACGAGCCCTTAGGTGGTTTTGTATCGGAAGATAAATTCTAATAAAGAATTATCTCATGCACTGACTTCATAAAAGGTCAAAAAAAGCGACATATCGTAGTCGCTTTTTTATTTATACCATTTTTGCGTAATGAGCTGAATTTGAAATTCAGCCTCCACCTCTATCAACTTTACTTAATATCTTTCTGCGATTAAAATATTTTTCCTCACGGCAAGACATAAGGAGTCTCGTTAAGAGATTAATGCTAAATAAAACACACTTTTTTCACAAAACATACATCACAAATCAAAGCGAATAAGGCACTTCTGAATTCTTTGAACCCTTTATCATTTGATTTCAAATTCGACTGGCATTCGGGCTTGAACGCCTTGATAGTCCTTCACTTTTTGCCAGCGTTGATACCACGGATAGTATTCACCAAGCTCGGCTTGCATGTATTTGATTTTCGTGTTCTGCTCGAAGTCACCAACCAGCTTTTCAAGAAAGTTCTTCTGTTTGGGATAGTATCTCAATTTGAAATCATCCGCCACTCCTCCCTTCTTCGCGGCCAATTCAATTGCATCCTCAAACCCACCGAGAATATCCACTAACCCATTGTCTTTTGCCTGAGTACCTGTCCATACTCTGCCAGAAGCTATTTTTTTAATATCATCCTGACTCATGTGCCTTCCGGCAGCTGCCTTGGCTGTGAATATTTCATAGATTTCATTGGTCTGCCTTTGCCAGATGTCTTTTTCAACATCCGTCAAGGAACGAGTCACAGTAATTAACTCTCCAATTTTTCCGGTCTTCACTTCTTCGGATGTTATTCCCAATTTATTGCCCATAAAATTACTTAGATCAAAAAGAACACTAAAAACTCCTATTGAACCGGTGATCGTTGTTGGTTGTGCCACAATTGTATCGCATGCCATAGCCAAATAATAACCACCAGACGCTGCATAATCAGCCATAGAAGCAATGACAGGTTTCTCTTGTGTTGCCAACGTTATCTCGCGCCACATTTGATCTCCCGCTTGAAAAGCTCCACCCGGGCTATTGATACGCATAACTATAGCTTTGACCTTATCATTCATACGCGCCTTTCTTATCTCCTCGCAGATGGTGGCAGAACCCGCTACTCCCTGGTCTGCCTCGCCCGGAAGAATTGTCCCATCAGCAACAATTACTGCGATTTCATTTTCGGATCTCTTATAGGTGCTTACACTTTTTCTATACTTCGAATACTTTACCAGGGAGATGTCTTTATCTTCCCCCAAATTCAACCGCTGACTTAATTCCGCCTTCAGTTGATCATCATAATATAATGAATCGACAAGCCCATATTCATATGCTTGCTTAGCATTTTGTACCAACATGTTGTCTGAAATTTCTTTGAGTTTGTCCTTTGGCATCTTTCTAGATTCAGAAATCTTATTCAACATCTCGCCATAAATAGAATTGAGCATGGAGTTAAGCTGAAGCTTATTTTCCTCGCTCAGGTTGTCTCGTAAAAAAGGTTCAACTGCACTTTTGAAATCACCCACACGAAATACTTGTGGCTTAATCTCCAACTTGTCAAACATTTTTTTGAAAAACATAACCTCCGAGGCTAACCCGTTAAATTCGATCTGGCCATTTGGGTTGAGAAAAACTTTGTCAGCTGCAGTAGCCAAATAATAGGCACCTTCGGTATAGACATCTGAATAAGCTACCACCCACTTACCTGAGGATTTGAAATTCAGAAGAGATTCACGAATTTCATCAACAGTAGAAATTCCAGCCTGAAGGTAGTTTATGTTAAGGTAGATACCCTTGATTTTGTCGTCCGTCTTGGCGTACTCAATTGCCTGCTTAAGTTGAATCAACCCAATACTTTGGTCGCCAGCCCCCGGGAATAATTCTGATAGCGGATCTTCCACCTCCTGCTCAGTAATAGGCGATTCCAGCTTCAAATGGAGAACAGAATTCTCTGAGATGGTCACTTCTCTCTCGCTTGCCACGGAGCTTAAGATTGCAATGCCTAAAAAAATCAACACCACCAACGCCACCAAAGTGCCTAAACATGATGCGAAAAAGCTTTTCAAAAAACTCATAGTAAAAATTTAAGTTTCAAAATTAGATATTCCTGTCGTATTTCGAACTAATAATGAAGAACGGAGTTTACTTGCTTTTAGGTTCAAATCTTGGCGATCGAAAGGAAAATCTTTTGCATGCACAGAATTCTATAAGACGTCTTGGTGCTATCCTCGCCACATCTTCTTTGTATCAAACACAAGCCTGGGGCAATACCCATCAACCAGACTTTCTTAACCAGGTCATTCAAATTTCTTATGAGAAATCGCCACAACAACTATTGGCAGAAGTCTTAGGCCTTGAAAATGAGATGGGGCGACAAAGAACTGAAAAATGGGGATCCCGAATTATTGACATAGATATTTTATTCTTTGGCCAGATTACTTTGGCAGAGACGAATCTTATAATTCCTCATCCCGAAATTGCCAAGAGGAGATTTACACTTTTGCCCCTTGTTGAAATAGCATCTGATTTTATTCATCCACTTTTAGGAAAAAACTGTAAGAAAATGCTAGAGGAATGTGCAGACAACTCAGTTGTTGAACTCTTCCAATCCTGAATTTACAAATACTTTTAAATGCCTAAGTCCTAATGCCTAAGCCCCAAGCCTTAAATCTTCACAGGCTTCTCACCTCTGCTTCTGGTGCAATCTTCTTAACTAACCCTTGCAAAACTTTCCCTGGTCCACATTCTATGAATGTCTTTCCTCCGTCCTTCACCATACTTTGAACCGATTGGGTCCAGCGCACGGGGGCAGTAAGTTGGGCAATTAAATTTTCTTTAATAGTACCGACATCAGTTGATGGAAGCGCATTTACATTTTGATAAACCGGACAAAGTGGGTTCTTAAAATTAGTTGCTTCAATTGCTTCGGCTAATTCTTCGCGGGCAGGCTCCATTAAGGGAGAATGAAACGCGCCTCCCACTTGCAAAGGCAAAGCGCGTTTTGCACCGGCTGCCTTTAGCTTTTCACACGCAATCTCAATTCCTTTTAATGAGCCAGAGATAACAAGTTGCCCTGGGCAGTTGTAGTTGGCAGCCACTACCACTTCGTCAATAGAAGCGCAAATTTCTTCTACAATTTTATCCTCCAGACCAAGTATGGCTGCCATCGTAGATGGATTTATTTCACATGCCCGTTGCATTGCCATTGCCCGTTTATAAACTAATTTCAAAGCATCCTCAAACGATAACGCTTTGTTTGCCACTAAAGAAGAAAATTCTCCTAACGAATGCCCTGCCACCATTTCAGGGGCAAGGGTGGTGTTTGATAGACAAGTGGCAACGGAGTGAATAAAAATGGCAGGTTGAGTTACCCTCGTTTGTTTCAAGTCCTCCGCAGAACCGGCAAACATAATTTCTGTAATACTAAAGCCCAAAATTTCATTTGCCTGATCAAATAGTGCCTTCGCCTTTAGATTAGAATCGTAAAGGTCTTTGCCCATACCAGTAAACTGGGCTCCTTGCCCAGGAAATATGAATGCGATCATAAATAAGTAAAATTGCTTGCCCGAGATTAGGACTAAAAAATTAAAACCTCAAACTTTTGAACATGAACTTGCTTTGAGCTAATCTAAAAACCGTGATTTTAATTCCGGGGTAGGAATCATGCATGAATCCTTTTTACCAAACCATGAATAGCGATTCTTCGCTATTATATCATACATCCAATCTCGCAGAAAGCGAGGAACAATTTTAAAAATATAGAACACAGGCCATAGTCCTTGAAGATTCTTAGCTATTTCCAATGCCGCATTACTTTTCTCCAGGTAAGTTCCATCTTTAATAAGAATGATGCTATAGAACTCATTGGAGGATAGCCCAAACGTATAAAGTTGATTTTTTCCAAAAGCTGATTGCAATGAGGCAAACCTGAAATACTTTTTCGAATCGCGGTTGATAATAAACTGAACTGAACCGTTGCAGAGGTTACACAGCCCATCAAATAAGATGATATGATTTGGTTCTACCGGATCAAGTGCACCCATCCCTTAATCGTCTTCTTTTTCTGTGACGGATCGACCACATTAAATGTAACATCCGCACTATAGTAATAGACACCAGTTGACAATTCTTTGGAATTATTATCTCTACCGTCCCAATCAATATAAATACTGCGCTCACCACCTGATTGGTAATTATAAACTTCCCTACCCCATCTGTTAAATACTACAAATTCGATCTTTTCTACAAAACGGGCGCATTTCAACTTTTGATTTTCCTCATCTATTTCTCCACACAAAGGGCTTCCTGTTGTCTCATCAATTATCGCCCGATCGCTGAATGCACTGAACAATTCGTTGCAGTCGTCTCCATTGGGTGTAAACACATTCGGTAATTCATAGTTGGGACAATTATCAAAGCAGAATGCTTCACTCAGTTTGCTAATATTACCAGATCGATCAACTGCAGCTATTTTATAGCAACGGGCAAAAGATGGAAGATTGGAATCTATAAAAAAAGTATCTTTTACATTCGTTGCATATGGTAAATCAATTGAAAATGTGTCAGAAACTGTATTGGCCACATAAATATTGTAACTCTTTATATCTGCCCTACAAACAGGATCCAAGGGTTTATTCCAGAAAATGACATTCGTAAATACATTTTGACCGCATAAATTATCATTGAGATACTCTGTGCAATCAATGCCTTTAAGCTCTACCGCAAAGGCTGGCGCGCAAGGTGGTTCATCATCGTTGGGCTGGGCACAAATAATCTGCGAAAAATTCTTTAACGGCTCTTTGATCTTAGGATTTCCATATACACCCTTCGTCATAACCCGGTAACAATACACTTCGGTTTCCTTCAATGGCAAGTTTTTGTATTGACCCGAATCGATGTAATGAAACATCTTCTCATTCACATTCACACTATCTATTAACACCAGTTGATCTTCGCTTGCATTTGGTGATCCTCTGTAAATTAAATGTCGAGGATAATCCTGTGAAAGATTACTCCAGGGTACATCAGCATTCCAACTCAGCTCGACCTGCTTAACTTTGGATTTAGTTTCGAGCCTTACGGAAGAGGCTGAAAAAGAGGTGTCCACACTTATACTGTTCTTATCAAACAAATAAATGGTGTAGTTATAGATTTTCTCCTCAGTATTCAGATTTTTATCAACAAAAACTGAATCGATTGAACGACCTCCGGCCTTTATGATGCCTTTTATCCCTGAGAACCCTTCAGCCCTATATACCTCATACGAAAAGGGAGGGGGATACTGAGACTTGTCAATATCAAATGGTGATCTCCATTTGACAGTGATCTGACCAGTCTTTTGATCAGTTTTGTCAATGGTAACATTAGTGATAACCGGAGCATCCGCTTTAATCGGCACCAAACATGTATCCTTTGATACATAACTTTCACCGCCTTTTGGCAAGGGAAATACAGCAACCAATCTATAGCAATATGCTGCACCTACCGCCAAGCCCTTACCTCCATTTCTATCAGTATACTGTGTGGAGTTGGCTGGTACCTCAGCTATTTTTGTAAATCCAAGAAAGTCTGGTATTCCTGTTACACATTCAGATGGACTGAAAGCGAATTGGTCAACTCTTCGCCATACCTGGATCGTCTCGGCATTGGCGCATGTGTATTTATCCCACACTAATTTTGCCGATCGTTTAGCCAGATCAACCTGAACATTATTCCACGTAGGCGGTGGCCCCACTACTCTGATGTTCCAGGTCTTAAACTGAACCAGCTTAGGTCCCTTTGGTGGATTATCTGTAACCTTGAAGACCACCTGATATGGTTGGTCTTTGATGTGCTCACAGCGTGTTGCCCATGAAAATTCAAGTTTTGCCTTGTTCACCCCGATTGTTTCTTGCAATGTTGGGGGATTAGGCTTCCACTTAGCAGGTGATGGATTAATACCAAATACTTGTGAAAAAGCCTCGATTATTACCTTATCCCTATCAGGGTCAGTCGCAAAAATATTTTGTGTAATTATTGTTCCGGCTACCACACATATATCTTCAGGAACTTCCAATTCAGGTCGCTCATTATCGCAATCCTCAACAACGATCTGCATATCGCGCGTTACATAACCTAGTAATACCCATGTATCACCGATTTTTCTCCACTCCTTAATAAGAAAGGAAATATTGTATTCGCCAGGGGCACCAGGTGCATTCCAAAGTATTGTTCCGGTAATTGCATCTATGGAAAACGTTGGTGGCCCGTTCTGATCTTCATTAGCAGTACCATAATCTATATTTACCTTATCATAAAATTCTTTGACATTCGGTGCACGATATCCATTCACAAGCTGCCCTTCGTCCTTCATGGGCACTGACATCTCAAACGAAAGACTATCGCCATCCGGATCGTAAGCTCCCGGATTATGATACCAGGCTACACCTGTACACGCTTTGTCAATTGGCGGAACTAGTAACTGTGGTGAATTGCTGCATCCCAACAATGGATCAATATTAATGACAGTTTCGACATAGAATTTTGTCTCTACGGAGTTGGAAATATTGAGTATACCCGCATTACGATTGTTTTCACCGTAGCTAATGATATACTTACCAGGTCCTGAATAGGTATGACTGATACAATATTTTACAGTGCCAACATTGGGGCCTAGATCTGGGCGAAGAGTGTTCTCTATTTCTTCAGTAACATGGGGCTTACTTCCATCACCAAAATCCAAGTCTCCATTGCCAAACCGGATCTCAGACCCGGTATTGGTGTAAACAGTAATACAAATTATATAATCACGGCTGGTACAACTCACGCGCTGAACAGTTATCTCACCAGCACGCAAGTGTGTTGCCTGTGAAATAAATGGAGCAAGTTGAGCTACCCCAAGAAGTAGTAGTTTAGCAACAGACCGTTTTATTCTGTTAAAAATCATATTGATTGCAAATTCCAAAGTAATAACAATATCAAAAACGAATAGGTTACAAATAACAACAAATACAGTTCTTTTGAAAAGTTTCCAGCCTGTAAAACGAATGGTTACTTAGAATATTTAGTTCTTTTCAAGAAACATTTCTATGGCAAACATTTAGAATTGATATACTTGCAAAAGTAAACACTATCCAGT
>JAYVBN010000239.1:0-7170 GCA_043750455.1 Bacteroidia bacterium
TAAAGAAGGGGATTTGAATTTCTTAAATTCGTATCTTGAACTATTAAAGCTTCACTCATTTGACGAAACCTATTTTCTTACTAGACGAGATTCTTATCATCATCGTACTTTACAAACAATCTCTCATAGAGTGTGAATCTTTCAAATCAATACAACTGGCGGTTGGTCAATCTTCTGGTGCAACTCTATTTGTATATGACAACAGCCCAACGGCTGATGTTGTCCCTGATCTGAATTCAATGAAAATTAAGTATCATCATGACCCTTCCAATCTGGGAGTAAGTAAAGCCTATAATGAAGGTGTAAAAATTGCCGTTGAGTTGAATAAAAAATGGCTGTTGCTTGCAGACCAGGATACCGAGTTTCCATTCTCCATCTTTTCTGATTACTCAAGCGCTATTCAACAGCATCCACAGATTACTATTTTTGCCCCTCATATGATTGACTCACTCGGACTCCTTTCGCCTTTCCGGTTGATTTGGGGAAAAGGGAGCCGCCTAAAAGCCATTGACATACCTCTTCAAAGTTTTAAAAATTGTAAGACCATTAACAGTGGCATGCTGATCTCGGTTGGTGCTTTTCAAAGAGCTGGTGGTTATGATGAACGATTTCCACTTGACTACAGTGATATTTCATTTTCGGAACGGCTGGCAGTGCCTGATTCCAATTTTGTACTGATTCCATCCACATGCTATCATCATTTTTCCTCGACTAGTAACATCTCAGATATGTTATCTGAAATTGAGCGGTTCCAATTATTCTGCGAAGCTGTTGCGCTCTATAAAGAAATAAGCAATCAGTTTGTAAGTCTTAGCTGGATAATCTTACCACGCGCATTAAGTTTGTCAATTAAATTGAAAAGTCTTAGATTTTTAAAAATTGGAATTGTTACTATTACTGAAATTAGATGAAATTTCAATCGTATTTCTAAGTCCCAACAAATGATCAATCCGTTTTTCTGCTATGTATTTTCATTTGTTGTTGCCCTTCTGGTATACTCACTTGGCTGGTCAGAGTTATACCCAACACTCAGCCTTTCCCTAATTTTATTTCTCTTTGCCACGCTAATTATTCATTTTCTTTTTGGTAAGGAAAATCAAAACAGCAGGATTATACTATTTAAGTCATTGCCGACAAGCCAACGGCTGCCCATTATAATAACTCTTCTTATTTATGTGTTATGGACGATGGAATTCTTTTATGAAGGTGGCATTCCACTACTGAAGATTATTTTAAAACAACCCTATAATTACAGACTTTTCGGCATCCCGTCACTTCATGTTTTTGCTGTCACTTTTAGTTCGTTTTATACAATTTACTTATTTCAGCTTTTTTTATCGCACAAATCGAAAACAATTTTACTGTTATACTTGATTAATCTTTTTGCAGCCCTGCTAATTTATAGTCGCGCTATGCTTTTTTTTAACCTTACTTCCAGCTTGTTCATTTATTTGATTTTTTTGAAGAACATTCCGATAAGAAAAATTACTTATATCTCACTTGCGTTGATTCCTCTCTTCTTTCTGTTTGGCTTGCTTGGTTCACTACGTGTTTCGAGAGAAGCGCATGAGCCTTATAACAACGAAAATTTCATGGAGACTGGTAAAGCCACTCGGGGATTCAGACAATCTGTAATACCTAAGGAATACTTCTGGGCTTACATTTATATCTCTTCTCCTATTGCCAACCTGCAACAGAATGTAAATGATTACAGCGTTGAATCTTTTACGGTGCGAAAGCTTGCTGAGCTGATCAATAGCGAAGTTTTACCCGATTTTATGTCAAAAAGAATCAATCGCATATTTAATCTAGATCAATACACAGAAAAAAAAATCCCCGGCCCGTTTAACGTTACCACTGTTTACTCGCGCTCGTATAGTTATGCCGGATGGTTGGGGATGATTATAATAGCCTTCGTAGTCATTTTATTTCCATGGTTATTCTTAAAATTATTGCCCCCCTCTTCCAATTTCTTTCTTTCTGGGTGGGCTATCCTCTGCACCATGTATTTTTTCCTTGTGTATGACAATACTTTAAGATTTACTGGTTTGTCATTTCAGTTGGCTTATCCATTGCTTTTACACTGGACTTTCAAACTTAAGGGTAAAAAACTAACCATCTGATTTTGAGGATGAAACTCTTAAGTCTGGATTCCAGAAAAGTTCAGGTTAGATATCTGAGATCACTGCATGCCTGGCGACACCCCCCATTATAAGGTATCCTGAATGTATTCTGCATTTGAACTCATTTATTTTGATAGAGCTTCTATTAGATGTTGTAACTTACACTACTAAAATTATCAAGAGGCATTTATGATTTCAGTTTGCATGGCAGCAAAAAATGGGGCCCGTTTTATTGGCTACCAATTAGACTCTATTCTGCCACAGTTGAATGACGAGGACGAAATTATTATTTCCGATGATCACTCAACAGACCATACATTTGAAATTGTAAAGCAATACGCTGATGCCCGCATTCGATTTATTAAAAACCCTAAAAGTGGCATTGTTAGTAATTTTGAAAATTCATTGAGATCAAGTAAAGGAGAAATAATTTTTCTGGCAGATCAGGATGATGTTTGGATGCCCGATAAAATAAAAAAAACTCTTCCTTATTTTCATAACTATGATCTTGTGGTAAGCGACTGCAAAATCGTTGACGACAAACTAGATTGTCTTCACGATTCATTTTTCGAATTTAATTCCTCCGGAAAGGGAGTGATCAAAAATTTACTTCGCAATTCATATATGGGTTGTTGCATGGCTTTTAAAAGATCTCTTTTAAAAAAAGCACTCCCCTTCCCATCGCGTTTAATAATTCATGACCAGTGGCTGGGATTGATTGCCGAATTATATGGTAATGTTGTCTTTCAGCCAGGGCAGCTACTATTACACCGAAGACACAGCAAAAATGCTTCTACTACTTTCTATAAAAGTAAAAACGCTGTTATGAGTAAGTTTTCATATCGATTACAACTTGCAGTAAGCCTGATTGAAACCCGTTATGGAAATTAAAATCACCGCCTCCATTGTGGCTTATAAGAACAAACCTGAAGTAGTTCTGGGGGCCATCAATAGTTTTCTTGAAAGCCAAGTAAATTGCTTGTTATATGTAATTGATAACTCTCCCGTGGATCTTTTAAAGTCTCATATTCATGACCCAAGGATTCACTACCTATTTAACAACGGAAAAAATCTTGGTTTTGGGGCTGCCCATAATATTGCAATTAAGCAAGCCCTTGAATATGGCTCGACATATCATGTTGTGTTAAATCCAGATGTTTACTTCAATCGTCACGTAATCCCCGAGTTAACTGAACTACTGAACAATCATCCAGAAATAGGAATGGCCATGCCCAAAGTTCTTTACCCTGATGGTCGCTTACAGCCGCTTTGCAGGCTACTGCCTTCCCCCGCCACACTTTTTTCAAGACGTTTTTTTAGAATTAATTCCAAACTGCTGGCAACTCAAAATAAAATCTTCGAACTTCATATCTCGGGCTATAACAAAATGATGGACGTACCATTTCTATCGGGCTGTTTTATGTTTTTAAGAATGGATGCTGTTAAAAAGATTGGCTTCTTTGATGAACGTATTTTCTTATATACGGAGGACATGGATTTGACCAGAAGAATGCACAAATCCTATCGAACGATATTTTACCCGCATGTTACTATTTTTCATATTCACGAAAGAAGTTCGTATAAAAGTTTTAGTGCTTTGCTGATTCATGTCAAAAGCGCTATCACCTATTTCAATAAATGGGGTTGGTTTTATGATCCTGAGCGAAAGGAAATTAACCGTATTACATTACTAAAATTAACACAATGAATGCGGGCAGCATTCAACACATAAAATTCACTGGGCCACTTGCTTTGGCAATTGTGTCATTGCCTTTTTCAATAACAATTTGCCACCTGGCACTTATTCTTTTCGGAATCATATGGATTGCAGAAGGGCGATGGAATGAGAAATGGAAAACAATTCTCAAAAATCCAGTCGTTGTGATTTTTGTATTCTTCTTTCTGTTGAATTTATTGGGCGCGATTTACTCAGCCGATCAGCGAATCGGTTGGTTTAGCCTTGAAAAAAAAATTTCGCTCGTGACATTACCCGTTATGCTGGCCTCTACCCAACTTAGGAAAGAGGATATCCGAAAATTGCTTCATGCCTTCATCATCACATGTGTTGCCGCCACGTTAATTTGTTTATGGATGGCTCTAGGTAAAGCTTATGTTGGATCCTCCACTTTAAATTTTGATTCGTATAGCAACGCTTCATTTTATTCACTTAATCCAAGTGTTTCTTCGATCTGGATGTTCATTTCGTATATCGAATTAGCATCAGGAATTGGAATTCATCCCTCTTACTTTTCTTTATACCTGATATTTTGTGTGTTTCTGCTTATTCACTTTTACGCTGAATCATTTATCAGTTTAACTTCAGTCAAAAAAACAATTCTCTTGAGTCTGTTAGGATACTTGAGCATTTTCATTCTATTGCTCTCCTCCAGAATAATGGTATTTGCGTTCTTCAGTATTTCACTTTATGGTCTTCACAAGTTTTTGAAGTCAGCTCCGCGTTCAATCTACTGGACAGGTTCACTTGTTTGCATTCTCCTTTTTTCCGGAATTCTCTACCTCAACCCGGTTAGTCGATTCAGAGGTTATCAAGAAATTGTGGCTACTTACCCGTATTTGAAATCCGGACTTCAAACGCAATCGACAACCGTCAGGGCTTCACTTTGGTCAGTAAGCATTAAGTCATTGCCAGAAATTAATTTGTTCTTTGGTGTTGGTACGGGAGATGTAAACCATCTCATTTCTGAAATCAGCACGCGATCAAACATCACCAATGTATTGGGAACAAATGATCCTCATAATCAATATCTTCAAACTCTGTTAGGGCTTGGAGTATTAGGGCTTACCACACTGCTGATTTGTTTCGCCTGGCCAGCTTATATCTCCTATCAAACAGGAAATTTTCTCTATCTGGGATTTATTTTCCTTTTCGCCATTCTTTGCATCACCGAAACAGCAATGGAGTTACAAAAAGGAGTTGTCTTTTACAGTTTATTTGGCTCACTTATTCTATTTCAATATAATCATGTTCAACTGGCTTCATTAAACAAGGCAGACGTGTGATTAAAGCTTCTGACCATACCAACTTATCTAAAAGCATACTCAAGACGTTGCTCTATTTCGATATATTCCAATATCCTCTAACTGCGCCCGAGATTTTTAGACACCTCCCAACTAATCATGTTACTCTTGATCATGTTAAAAATGAATTAACAAGGATGACAGATAAATCAATCATTTATTCCGTATCAGACTTTTTTAGTGTACATGACAATCCGTTACTGATGGAAAGAAGAATTAGAGGAAATCAAATGGCCTTACTGAGCTTGTCCTTAGCTCAAAAACAAGCGCTATTCATTTCAAAATTTCCTTTCGTAAGAGCGGTAATGGCTTCGGGTTCATTATCCAAAAATTACATGGACGAACACTCTGATCTAGATTTTTTTATTATTACCAAACCTAATCGCCTTTGGATTGCGAGGATGCTACTAGCAGTATATCAAAAAATATTTCTTTTTAATTCTCATAAATATTTCTGTTTGAATTATTTTGTGGATGAACATCACCTGGGGATAGATGAGAAAAATCTTTATACGGCCACAGAGTTATCCACATTAATTCCTCTTTATGGAAAGGAATATTATCCACAATTAATGATGTCGAATTATTGGGTAAAAGCTTATTTGCCAAATCATACTGCACGCTCAATTGAAAATGTGTTTCCCTATCGTTCTGGCTGGTTTAAGCAGCAGTTGGAAGCCTTCATTAATTTTAGTGGGGCAGATAAATTCGAACGGTTTTCATTGAAGGTTTTCTCTACGCGATGGAAAATGTTGTACCAGAAAGGTTATTCTAAAACAGATTTTGAAATAGCTTTCAAATCAAAAAAACACGTTTCAAAAGGGCATCCCAAAAATTATCAAAGAAAAGTAATGGATCTGTACGAGCAAAAGCTACAAGAGTTTGGAAATAAATTGAGCATCAACTGGAATGAATAAAGTCTTATTCACAAGTAGTTATTTTTATAAGCTTGATTCCAAGCAGTGGAGGTTCAAGCAACCGTATCCACCGTTAGGAACTTTGCTGGCGGCATCCGTCATTCGCAATCAGGGTTTCAACATCAGTTTATTCGACAGCAGTCTAAAGGATAATCCACACGAAATCAGTAAACTTCTTAACCAAGAAAGCCCGCGCTTTCTTGTAATCTATGATGACGGTTTTAACTACCTCACTAAAATGTGTCTGACTGTGATGCGCGAGGCTTCTTTCACAATGGCAGAAGAGGGTAAAAGAAATGGTTGTACGGTCATTATCTCAAGCTCAGATGCGTCAGATCATTATGAAAAGTATTTTTCGCATGGTGTAGATTATGTCATTCGGGGTGAAGGTGAAGAAACATTAAAAGAACTGTTGCAAATTTTGGAACGAAAAGAAGATCCTCTCACCATTCAAGGAATTGCTTTTAATACTAGTGGTGTAACCAAAGTCACGCCTCCACGGTCAGTCATTCGAGATTTAGACTCTTTACCGCTACCGGCCTGGGACCTGATTGATATGGAAGCCTATCGGCATCTTTGGATAAAGCACCACGGCTATTTTTCATTAAATCTCGCGACTACCCGTGGCTGCCCTTTTAAATGTAATTGGTGTGCGAAACCTATCTATGGAAACCGATATAACTCACGGACCGCCTTTCAAGTTGTAAATGAAATTGAGCTGCTATTGAAAAATCATAAACCGGATCACTTCTGGATGAGCGATGATATATTCGGACTCAAGCCGGGATGGGTAAAAAATTTTAGAGATGAAGTAAAAAAAAGAGGGCTCACCTTTCGATACAAAATCCAATCTCGTGTTGATCTCTTGTTGGAAGAAGATGCGATCACAGCCCTGGCCGAGTCAGGAGCAGAAACGGTATGGGTGGGAGCAGAAAGTGGATCTCAAAAAATTCTGGATGCCATGGACAAAGGCACTACGGTTAAGCAGATTCGTGAAGCTCGTTTACTTCTAAAACAAAAAGGAATTAAAGCAGCTTTCTTTCTTCAATTTGGATACCCGGGAGAAACGAAAGAAGACATTGCTGCTACAC
>JAYVBN010000240.1:0-2374 GCA_043750455.1 Bacteroidia bacterium
TTGATTTGGTGCCATTGACGATTTCTTTAATTACAACACTTTCTTGCCAAGCCCTAATCGCTCAGGCATTTTAAAATTCCGTATTTTGTCAGACTAAATATACTCTCGACTCAATAATGACTGACACTGCCGAACTTGAAAAGAAACTCTGGACAGCAGCCGACAAACTCCGCAGCAACATGGATGCTGCCGAGTACAAACACGTTGCACTGGGACTCATCTTCCTTAAATATATCTCTGATGCCTTTGACGAACTCTATCAAAAATTAGAAGCCGAGAAAAAGAAATCCGGTGCAGACCCCGAGGACAAAGGCGAGTACACAGCCGAACGGGTTTTTTATGTTCCTCTGTCCGCTCGTTGGAAATGGTTACATGGAAGGCAAGGAAATAAAGAAGAACTTAAAAGAGATTGGTTATGAGTTCTGAATTGGATAAAGACTATGGGCTTATTCTGCAAGACCTGAAAGAGAAAATCAGGCAGGCAAGGTTACGTGCTTCGGTTGTGGTTAATACGCAACTCCTTCAGGTGTATTGGGAGATTGGCCAAACTATTATTGAGCAGCAGAACAAAGCAGGTTGGGGTGCTAAAATCATTGACCGCCTCGCTGCTGACCTTAAAATTGAGTTCGAGGACATGAAAGGACTTTCTTCGCGCAATCTCCGTTACATGCGCGATTTTGCTAAAGCTTATCCCGATTTCACAATTTGGCAGCCACCGGTTGCCAAATTACAAGACGTTGAAAATCAGGAAAATGCAATTACGCAACCAGTGGTTGCACAATTAGAAAAACTGGTAGGCCAGCTTCCCTGGACACATAATACTGTATTGCTTGATAAACTCCCAACCCTTGAAGAACGGCTCTTTTACATTCAAAAGTGCATTCAAAATGGATGGAGCAAGGCGGTGCTTGTTCACCAGATTGAAAGTGACTTGTATCACCGGCAGGGAAAGGCCATTACCAATTTTGAACTGACGCTGCCTAAATATCAGTCTGATCTTGCGCGGGAAACATTTAAAAATCCTTACCTCTTTGACTTTCTTGGCATCGAAGAAGAAATACATGAACGAGAATTAGAGAAGGCACTCATTCAGCACATAAAAAAGTTTTTGCTCGAACTCGGCAGAGGCTTTGCGTTTGTAGGCAACCAGTACAACTTAGTTGTGAACAGTGACGATTTCTTTCTTGATTTACTCTTTTATAATTACCACCTGCACTGCTTTGTTGTTTTTGAATTGAAAGTAGGCGAGTTTATGCCAGAGTATGCAGGAAAATTAAATTTCTACATTAATACAATCGACCAACAAATTAAAGGAGCGGACGACAAGCCAACCATTGGTGTGTTGTTGTGCAAAACCCCAAATAAAACAGTAGTGAAGTATGCCTTAACCGGAATACAAAGCCCAATGGGTGTGGCTGAATACGAATTGATCAATGCGTTGCCAAAACAATTGAAAGCGCAAATGCCAACGGTAGAAGAATTGGAAGCGGAACTGGAAAAAGAGGTAGAAGAAAACTTGAGTGCAGTAGAAGCGCGTTTAAGAGCTGTTAAAGAGAAAGTGAAATCTATGCAGGCAGATGAAATTCAAACACCGGCCACATTCCAACTTCTTCAAAACATCTTTGAAAAAAGTTTAAAGCCGCTCTACCAACAAATCATGCAAAAGCTTTCGTCAGAATTCAAAAATGAGTTCATGACACAACGCGCTATGTGGCATTTAAAAGACAAAAGTGTTTACGGGATTGACGATGTGGGTGATTTCTGGCGGAAAGAAGAAAACCTGAAAAGCACAAATGAGGTAGTGTTTCAATATCAATTGTCTGGATTCAGGAAAATAGGAACTGAAAATATTGATGTACACTTATCCATAAGACTTATGATGCAAGTTTATTGGTATGGCTTTAGTCTCTCTGGCCATAACGAGGAACAACCCTTTTTGAAGAAGATGTATCACGAGCAGCTAACCAAAGAGGAAATACAATCAGTTATTGACCTATTGATTTCAAAAGTTCTCGATCGTATTGAATGGGCATTGGAACATTTCGAAGCTAAGAACAAAAAAAGTTGAGATGCCAAAAAATGGAAAATAGATAAGCTTTCAGATATAGTCGACTTGATTGGTGGAACACCGTATTCTCCGATTGCAAGGGTATCCACCAGACTTACCAGAAAAGGTAGTGGAGACAGTAATACTCAGTCAAAGATGTTGGCAGAGAATTTATTGAAGGACAAAAAAGAGTAGGGCTACCCCATCAACTTCCCAATCAGCCCATCTACTGTTACGCCTTCAGCTTCTGCCTTAAAATTGCGCACGATGCGATGGCGAAGCACTGGTCTGGCAACGGCTTGCACATCTTCAATGTCGGGCGAATAT
>JAYVBN010000241.1:0-3604 GCA_043750455.1 Bacteroidia bacterium
CAGAATTGAATGGCCGATCAACATTGGAGGTTGGAAAAGGATATTGGCTTATTGCTAATAAGTCTACTGCAATCGACACAGGACCGGGCACAACTTCAACCGTTGCGGTCTTTGATCCATTTAAATTGACATTCGCTACAGGATGGAATCAAATTGGGAATCCGTATCCATACGATGTGAAATGGCTGGCGATATTGAGTTGGAATGGGAATCCTGTGGGCATCAATAAACTGCGCACGTATAATGGAAACTGGCAAGACGGAGCGGAGCTAGAGAAATTCTCAGGAGGTTTTGTATTCAATGGAGGATCAAGTTCGGTAACCTTAGAAGTACCTACTATTAAAGATCCATCCATAAATAATGGCCGGGCGGGTAGCTCAAATCTGCCAGAAGTTAAAAATCCAATTGACCAAGCAGATTGGAGTGTCAATTTATTACTTGAACAAGCTAGTATAACCAATACATTTGGTGGCTTTGGTATGAATGCTATTGCCACGGAAGGATATGACGCTTATGATGATTTCAACTTGCCTCGTTTTACAGACTTTGTTGAATTGAATCACCTTGATAAAGAACTGCATCATTCTAGTTATTCAAAAGATGTGGTTCCATACAATGAAAATCACACGTGGGAGTTTTTTGTAGAATCCAATTCAAATGAGTTGGTGACTATGAAATGGGATAATTCTTTTTTCGGCAACAATGATAAGCAACTTGTCTTGTGGGATGTGAATTTGCAGCTAGGCCTGGATATGAGAAAAGAGAATCAACTTATTTTCCGTCCATCCAAATCCCGTCATCTTAAGGTTTTCTATGGCGATGAAAAATATAGTAAAGAAAAGACAGCCGTTAATCAGGTTGTTTTTCATGATGTGTTTCCAAATCCCGCCAAGGATATAGTCACTATTTCTTTTAGTATACCAAAAGAAGATCGTGTGATAATTGAAGTGATTGATTTACTGGGAAAGAAAATTTCAACAGTTGCTGATGGCAATTTCAAAGCTGGTTATCATGAAGTGACCTGGAATACATTAGACAACTCAGGAAATGCAATAACAAATGGAATATACATAACTCAAATAAAGGGGTTGAATAGCGATCATCAAAAAAGACTTATTCTAAATAAATAAAATTGAACTATGAAAACGCTCAGTGTTTTAGCAATTGCAATGTGTTGTCTTCCTGGCTGGGTAGCCGGTCAGGCCATCAGTGGTAAGAGCAACACCGTGTCTGTGGATTACACCACAAAGGTATCACCTCCCGTGATTGTATGGTTGTCCCCTAATCAACAGGTAACCAGTATTCAGATCAAAAAAATGACAATTAAGGTAGGTGTGAACACTGTTCAAAAGTTGAAGAATGTCACACTATATGTGAACGGAGCTGAACCAGTAACTAATCGTGGTATGGGCGTTTCCACTTCTTCAGATGCGTCTAAGTTCACCAAATACATTGAAGAAGAGATCGAGTTTACCAATGGACCAAACGAAATTAAAATTGTAGCGGTGAGTGAGACTGGCGAGACGTCCACAGAAGTGAGAAGCGTGAATGTGACTTTGCCAGTGGTAATGGCTATGGCAGATAGAACCGATTACGCGTTGATTGTGGGTACTAACGAGTATGATGAATGGGGAGACTTGATTAATCCGATTTATGATGCAACAAAAATTGAGGAAGAGTTAAAAGCTAATTATGGTTATAAAACAGAATTGCTATTGAATCCTACCAAAGCTCAATTTGTAGGGAAGATACGTGAGTACATCAAGAAGAATTACATGAAAAATGATCAGCTGTTTGTTTTCATCGCAGGCCACGGTCAATTTGATGAAGTGTTCAAAGCAGGTTATCTCGTATTTAAAGACACGAAAGTTAATGATGAGACAAAGGAAAGTTATTTTGCTCATACCTCTTTGCGCGATTACCTAGAAACCATTCCCTGCAATCATGTATTTCTTGTCATGGATGCTTGCTTTGGTGGAACGTTTGATCAACAGCTCGCAAAACGGGGTGAGGAGGATGCGGTCTATTCTGTAGAAAGTCAGGACGAATTCATCAACCGCAAGCTCCAGTATAAAACACGTAAGTTCATCACATCAGGTGGTAAAGTATACGTAGCTGATGGCAGACCAAACCAACATTCGCCTTTTGCAAAACTTTTTATGGAGGCACTTAGAAGTTATGGAGGTTCAAACAAAGTACTGACTATCTCAGAAATTTGGAGTCAGGTAGAAATTGCCAGGAATAAACCTACTACGGGTGAGTTTGGAACCAACGAACCTGGAAGTGAGTTTGTCTTTCAGGCTCGGTCAAATAAATGACGTTAAGGTTTTTTGTTTTAATAATCTTTAGTGGTTCAGTTGGCTTTTGTCAAACTGATTTGCGAGGGCTTGAGTTTGAAGATGATGTGTATAACTCACTTCCACTCAAGCCTTCTTATTTTAATCCGCAATCAATAGTTCATCCTCCTTCTTATAGTTTAAAAAAATATGTTCCCCGGGTAGTTACTCAGCATAACTCAAACACTGGGGTGGCGTGGGCTACGGTGTGGTATGGCCGAACGATGCTGGAAGCAATTGCCAACGGTTGGAAAGAGCCTTTGTTGATTACGCAAAATGCATATTCTCCACTTTACAATTACAAACAAATTTTGAAGGGCGAAGGCTGCTCAGATAAAATTAAACTGACCTCGATATTAGAATCGCTCCGCCTAGATGGAAGTGTCTTATTTAATGACTTTCACGAATTTTGTTATGATACTGTTCCCTCTATTCCAAAAGCGAAAGCTTCACTTGTTCCAGGTTATGTTCGGCTTTTTAACACTACAGACATGAAGGCGAGAAAGGTGGAACTAATTAAGGCAGCTCTTCGGTCAAATAGCCCTGTCATACTTGGAATGATTTGCCCTTCTTCGTTTAATCTGGCTACAGATTTCTGGCAACCGAGGGAAATGCCTACGAGGGATCAGGGTGGTCACGCTATTTGCGTGGTTGGATATGACGACTCAAAATTTGGCGGAGCATTTGAGGTCGTAAACAGTTGGGGAAAATCCTGGGGCAATGAGGGATTCACCTGGTTTAGGTATGACGATATTGAAAATTATATCTTGTATGGCTTTGAACTATTGAATACACAAAGCTTATTAAAGCCTGCCCGATTATCGGCTCAGGTTGAATTTAGTTTGAATACCGGGGAATCCATGAGAGCAACAATTGAAAATCCCGGCTATTACAAATTGAATAAATCATACCCAACGGGTACACAATTTAAAGCTATTACAAGAGTCAATCAGAATGTATTTTTTTATGCCATTGGTTTTGATAAAGATTGGAATCCTTCAGAATTATATCCTAACGAAATAAATGGACTCTATCCATGGATTGAAAATGATCGCAAGCAAGTTAAACTTCCGTTCGAAAGTGATTATATAGAGCTTACTCCTCCTGCTGGTCAGAATTACATATGTTTTGTATTCTCTGGTCAATACATCGACATAGACGATGTTAAGAATAAGCTAAAATCTGGTGGGAAAAATTTCATTGAACGCTACTACTCTGGGCAGTTAAAAAATTCAGCTATTTTAAACTGGACAGATAACGCTATCGAA